>JAGNTT010000124.1 GCA_017987425.1 Candidatus Omnitrophota bacterium | reverse complement strand
TCATCGCGCTGGTGGATGACGGCCTGCCACCAGGCGGTTTTAACATTGCGTTTGAGTTCGGCCCCTAACGGACCGTAATCCCAAGCGCCGGCAAGACCGCCGTAAACCTCGGAAGATTGAAAGATGAAACCTCGCCGTTTACACAGCGAAACAATTTTATCCATTAAATCATTTTCTGCCATAAGAAGTCAACATTGTATCCAAAAGTTTTTAAAAATGCAATATTTGTTTCTCGCCGCCCTTGCTTTTCTTACAATCTGTTGCGTTTATTGATTTTCCAGACGAAAAACAACCGAATATTCCGGCAGGCGACAGCTAAAATAATTTCCCCGTTATAAACGGCAGCACGGATTCGACTCGGAGAATTCTCGGGCCGAGATCCACTGTTTTAAATCCCAATTGCGTCAATTTCTCCAGCTCATAATCGATGAGCCCGCCTTCCGGACCGATCAAGAGAGTAACCGGCCGTTTCACACCCACGGGACACGCCTGCGCTGCACCGGGATGCGCGACAAGAGGCAAACCGCCTTTGATCAAATCCGTCAGCTCATCCTCGGCAAACTTCTTGAAACTTTTTTTAAGAGTCACTTCCGGCATCACTGTGTCCTTGGCCTGCTCAAGACCGAGAACGAGTTGATCGCGGATCGCCCCTTCCTGCAGGCTGGAGCTTAGCCAAAGGCTTTTCTCGACTCGGAAGAAATTCAATAAAACGATTTTCTTAATCCCCAGGCTGCTGGCGCATAAAAGAACCCGCTTGATCACCTGAGGCCTGGGCAAGGCAAGGATTAGCGTCAATGGCAGAGCCTTGGGAGGATCTTCTTTAAGCACGACGTCCATTTCAATCGACTGCTTGTCGATTGCCGCGATACGGCCCTCTCCCATTTTGCCGCCGATCAAACCCACCGAAAGAACATCCCCCTTTTTTGCCCGGTGGACTTCCATAATATGAGCATGTCTTCTCCCTGTCAGACGCACACGGCTGGAGCTTTCAATAAAATCAGCGGCGGAAAGAAGAATCAAGTTCATACAACTATGAGGGAATTAATCTTTGAGCTTTTCAAATTCGGCGGCATCCATTTTAAAACTGTGTTCGGGGCCGGGAAAGCTTTTCTGTTCGACGTCGGACTTATAACGTTTAAGCGCATCAAGAATCAAGGGACTCAGATCAACATACTTCTTGGTAAATTTCGGCTGATAACGGTCAAACAGCCCCAGAAGATCATTGATGACGAGAACCTGTCCGTCGCAATGGACACCGGAACCGATGCCGATCGTCGGGATCGTCAATGTTTCGGTAATGATCTGCGCCAGTTCCTGCGGGATGCATTCCAATACGAGGCTGAAGCATCCGACATCCTGCAAAATACGCGCGTGTTCAATGATCTCCTGCGCGGCCGACGCTTCTTTTCCCTGGACCTTGAATGACTCGGCGGTCTGCGGCGTAAGCCCCGCGTGTCCCATCACCGGAATGCCCGCCTTCACGATCGACTCGGCGACAAACGGACACTGGCGGAACCATTCAAGTTTCACAGCATCGCATCCCGCCTCTTTGATAAAACGCTCGGCGTTTTTGACCGCCTGCGATGGATCAGCTTGATAAGAATCATACGGCATATCGCCGATGAGAAGCGCGTTCTTGACTCCGCGGCGTACGGCCTTGGCGTGATGCAGCATCTCGGGCATGTAGACCAATGTGGTGGACTCCAATCCCAGAACCACATTGGCCAAAGAATCACCGACGAGAACAATGTCGATACCGGCCTTATCCACCAATATGCCGGTGGCGTAATCGTAGGCGGTGAGCATCGTGATCTTTTCGCCTTTTTGTTTCTTCGCGTTGATCAATTCGATTTTATTCATAGAATCAGCTTTTCACTTCGGAAGGCGTCTGGGCGTTTAAATATTGGTCGATCGCCGACGCGGTGCGCTTGCCGTTGACCATGGCGTCAACAAGAGTACCGGCCCCCGTCACCGCATCTCCCGCGGCAAATATTTTTTCGATGGACGTCATTCCCGTCTGCGGATCGACCCAGATGTTTCCCTCGTCCGTCCATTTCAGTTCGGGTAAGTAACGTTTGATCGCATGGCCCGGAACAGGGTCCGAGGCAAGAACGATGGTGTCCGCCTCAAAAACAAAATCCGATTCCGGAACGGGTTTTAATTCCCACTGCGCGCCGGGATTTTCCACAAAATCAAGACGTTCACACTTAAGGCCCTTCACTCCGCGTTCTTCATCGGGAATGATCTCCAGTGGATTGACCAGCGATTCAAACTTCACGCCTTCCTCGACGGCATTCTTTCTGTCGGCGGGATAAAGTTTTACTTCTTCTTCAAGACCGGAAAAAACAACCGAAGCCTTTTTCCCGAGGCGGACCGCCATACGGGCACAATCCACGGCGGCTGGGCCTGAACCGATCACGGCAACTACATTGCCTAAAAGCGCGGGTATGGATGATTTTGGATAATTCTGCGCTTCCCACAAATTAAATCTCATGAGCACTTCCTGGACATAATAAACTCCAGCGAGATGATCACCCTGAATTGGCCGGCGGTCCGGACTTCCGGCGCCGATCGTCAGGAACAAAGCATCATATTTCGAAGTCAGCTCATCAAACGCCAGCGTTTGGCCGGCGATGACGTTCGTCTGGATATCAACACCCAACGCCGCGATGTCGGCGAGCTCGGCATCCAATACGCGCGCGGGTAAGCGGAACTCAGGAATGCCGTAGCGTAAAATCCCGCCGGCTTTCGGCAACGCCTCAAATACTGTGACCGCATATCCTTTTCTAGCCAACTCGGCGGCAGCGGCCATTCCCGACGGACCGGAACCGACGATCGCAACTTTTCTTCCATTCTTTGGAGCAAGCGAAGCCTTGGAAACGGGACGGGCTCTTCCGTTATCCGCCGCATAACGTTCGAGAGCGCGAATGCCGATGGCGGCATCCTCATTATTAAAAACACAGGCATTTTCACAGGGAGCAAGACAGATGCGGCCGCACACGCCGGGTAAAACATTCTGTTCGCGGATACGATTCAAGGCGCCGGTCGCGTCACCTTCGCGCAAAAGCCGGATGAATCCGGGAATATCGATTCCCAAAGGACATCCGTTCATGCACGTCGGCTGGGCGCACTGAGGACACCGTCTGGCTTCCGTTATACTTACCGCTTTAGGATACCCGAGAGAAACTTCGGTAAAGTTTTTGATTCTTCGGTCTTTGGGCTGTTGGACTGTTTGAGGTTGCCCCATTCATCCATCTCCTTAAAAGCGTCCATACGAACGCTCAAATAATCAAAATCCACCTGATGCCCGTCGAAATGGGGACCGTCGATGCTGGCAAAGCGTATCTCGCCTCCAAGCTTGACGCGGCAGGAACCGCTTAATCCGTAAGCGTCGAGCATCACGGGATTGAGCGTCACAAATATCGGAATATTTTTTTCTTTGGTCATAAGCGCGGCCGCCTCCATCATATCCACCGATCCGGCGGCATACACGCAATCAACAGTCTGCTTGTCCAAAAACGTTTTTAAAAATTCGGAGGCCAGCGCGCGGCGTTCATACGAACCGTCGTTAGTCGTCACATAAATCTCGTCGCAAACAACGCGCATCTGCGATTCCAGCATCATCGCGCGTTTAGTTTTGGCGCCGAGGATTCCTATAACTTTGTTACCGGCTTTTTTAAGCGCCCGGCAGATCGACAGCATCTGGGCCGCGCCTATTCCGTTCGCAACACAAACCACAAGACCGAACTTTTGTATAACTGCAGGCACGCCGAGCGGACCCAAGATCAGGGGAATTTCCTGATTGATCGACAGGGCGCCTATCTGTCCTGTAGTCTCCCCCTCTTCATGAACGATTAATGAGATTGTTCCTTTACGATTGTCGGCCTCCACAATGGTCAGAGGAATCGGATGGGATCCCGCAATGGGGGTCAGCATCACAAACTGTCCGGGGAGAAATTTATTGGCTATTTGCGGCGCCGCGATGTCGAGACGCTTGATGTTTTGATTCAGGAGCTGTTTATTAACGACTTTAAACATGATGAGCTGACGCGCGTGAGCAGACTCTCCCGTACGCTGCGGTTGCAGTGGTTATTATCCTAAAAACTTTTCCAGTTCCTTGAGCGATTTGGTATTGATCACATCTTCCGCCTTCAACCATGCCCGGCGGGCGATACTTACGCCGAATTTCATATAGGGCAAATGATCGACCGCATGCGAGTCGGTATCAATCAGAAACTTAACTCCCTGACTGTGCGCATAATACGCGTTGGCAGAATCCAGATCAAGCCGGATCGGAAAAGCGTTGATCTCTAAACATGTATGGGTATCAGCTGCAACCCTGCAAAGCTCTTTAAAGTCAATGTCGTACCCGTCGCGCTTGCCGATGTGGCGTCCGAAAGGATGCCCGATGGCATGAACATATTTATTTTGGCAGACTTTGATCAGCCGTTGCGTCATCTTTTCCCGGGTTTGTTCAAAACCGCTGTGCACCGAGGCGATGACAAAGTCCAAGCGCGACAAAGTGTCCTCATTGTAGTCCAAATTGCCTTCGCTGTCTATTTCTACTTCAGACCCGCAGAGAATGCGAAAGCCTTTGAGTTTCTTATTGAGCTGCTCGATCTCCTTGATCTTCACCAAAAGTCTCTCGGTGGAGACCCCATTGGCCACTTTGAGCTTTTCCGAGTGATCGCTCAGCGCCAGATATTCATACCCCATACTCTTGGCAGCCTCCGCCATTTCTTCGATCGTGTTTCTCCCATCGGAATATGTGGAATGCGTATGCAGGTCGCCTTTGATGTCTTTAAGTTCAATCAACTGAGGAAGTTTTTGACCGGAAAAAATCCTCTCGGAGCCCATTTCCTCTCTCAACTCCGGCGGGACAAACGGCATCCCGAGCGCTTTAAAACATTTCTCCTCGGTATCACAGGCGATCAATTCTTCCTGACCGCCGTCGGTTTCGAAAACCCCGTATTCGGAGACCTTCATGCCGTTCTTGATCGCGAGCTGGCGGATGCTGACATTGAACGCCTGAGATCCGGTCATATGCAAAAGCGCCGCGCCGTAAATTTGCGCATCGACCACACGCAGATCGACCTGGATATTCTCTTTCGTCAGAACGGAGGACTTCGTCTCGCCGTGAGCGTTGATGCTTTTAACCATCGGCAGGTTTACGAAAACATTCATAACCTTCTCAACGCAAGACGAGGGACGAGGGACGCGGGACGAAACATCATCGTCCTTCGTCTTACGTCTGTCGTCCGTCGTAACAGCTGCCAAAATATCGATATCCCCGATCGTTTCCTTGCCGCGGCGTAGGCTTCCAACGATGTCGATGCGACCGATCTCTTTTAAATCCTTTAAAACGTCTACAAATTTCCGGGCAATCTCGGCGGCAGACGCAACGTTCATGCGCTTCTGGCCTTCCTTAACGACGGCGATGCCCTTTTTAATATTCTCGATTGTTTTGTCTTTGATGCCCGCCAGGCCGGAAAGTTTTCCTTTGTCAACCGCCTGCTCGAGATCATCCACGGACTTGACGTTTAGTTCTTTAAAAAACATTTTAGCTTTTTTTGGTCCCACCGAAGGAACCGTCATGACATCGAGAAGACTCTCCGGAACTTCGCGCGTTAGCTTATCGTATGCTTCGATGCGCCCGGACTTGAGATACTCGTGGATTTTTTCCTCAAGCGCCTTACCGATACCGCCGACTTCGCTTAAACGGCTTTCGTTGGCGAGCACTTCAATGTCCTCGCCCAGGCCCGAAATATTTTCCGCGGCCTTATAATAAGCCCTGACCTTGAACGGATTCTCATCGGAAATTTCCAAGAGCTGTCCGAATC
>JAGNTT010000123.1 GCA_017987425.1 Candidatus Omnitrophota bacterium | reverse complement strand
TGAAGAGTATGCGCGGTTCTCAAAAAAATACGGCCGTCCGATCCACGTCGGTGAATTCGGCGTCAATTATCGCCAGGGCGTCTACGCTGAGGATGTTTATCTGAAGGATGTTCTCAACTGTTTTAAAGAATTGGGTTTTCACTGGAATTACTGGACCTATAAAGCCGTGAAAAACAACGCGTTTCCCGACGGAGTTTATAGCTATTATCCCAATTCTCCCTGGGTGTCGCGCCATGGTCCGCGGATGGGATGGGACACTTATGCCGCGCTGTGGCCCGAGAAAAAGAATGAAATCATTGAATCGTGGCACACGTCCAGTTTTTCTTTAAATACGCACGTCTTTGAGGTCTTGAAGAATGGCATCTGAGAAAATCGTCAGTTTTAAGAATGAAGGCATTAAGGAAGTTTTAGGATTGCGGGAACGTAAAGCGCGGGACGCTTCCGGCTTGACGGTGATCGACGGCATCCGCGAAGCCGAAGCGGCTTTGCAGGCAGGCGTCACAATCGAAAAAGTTTATCTCTGTCCGGAAGTCCTCGCGCGCAAGGAGGCGTCGGCATTATCCGCGAAGCTCTTGAAACATAACATCCATGTTTTGGAAACGTCGCGTCCTGTCTTAGAGAAGATCGCTTTCGGCGAGCGGCTGGAGGGGATCGTGGCGGTGGTCCGTCAGCCTGATTTGAATTTAAACAATCTGAAGCTCGGCAAAAATCCTTTGCTGGTGATCGCGGAAGCGGTTGAAAAACCGGGCAATTTGGGGGCGATTTTAAGGACCTGTGACGCGGCCGGGGTGGACGGATTAATTGTTTGCGATGGCCGCACGGATGTGTATAATCCCAATGTCATCCGGGCAAGCCTGGGGGCTGTCTTTACGGTTCCGGTCGTCTCATGCGCCGGCCGGCAGGCTCTGGATTTTCTTAAAGAACGTAAAATCCACGCGGTCGGTACTTTTCCTGATGCCAAAGTTACGTATGACAAGAATGATTATTCCAAAGCATCGGCGATTGTTCTCGGAAGCGAGCAGGAAGGTTTATCGGAGTTCTGGCATGACAACACGGATATCAAAGTAACCATCCCGATGTCCGGACGGGTCAATTCATTGAATGTTTCCGCAACCGCTGCGATTGTGATTTACGAAGCGATGCGTCAGCGCAGAGCCAAATAAAATTTACAGGATCGATATGCGTTTACAAGTGGTGTTATCTCATAATGGTGTGTGTTCACGGCGGGAAGCCATGGGTGTCATCCAGAGCGGCCGCGTCACGTTAAACGGCGCAGTCAACAAGGAGCCCTCGACCCCGGTCGACCCGCGTAAAGACAAAGTGACGGTCGATGGCCGCAAGCTTGAGATCAAAAGTTTTGACTACATCATGCTTCATAAACCGGCGGGTTTTGTGACCACCAAAGAAGACGCGCATGCCGAACGCACTGTGATGGATCTTCTGCCCGAAAACCTTAAGCACGTGGTGCCGGTGGGAAGACTTGATAAAGATACCGAAGGCCTTTTACTCTTGACCAATGACGGCGATTTGACGTTTCGCCTCACCCATCCGCAATTTCAGGTGGATAAAACGTATGTTGTCCGTATCGGCGGTCCGTTATTAACCGAGAAGAAGAATAAATTGCAGGACGGTGTTGTGATCGAGGGACACAAGACGGCCCCGGCTCAAATTTTGGATGTAAAAGCGGCCGATGGAGAGACGGAATTCCTCATGGTCATTCATGAGGGAAAAAAACGGCAGGTCCGTTTGATGATGAAGGCGGTCGGCTGTTCCGTGCGCTACCTTAAACGCATCTCGCAAGGGACGCTACAGCTTGGAAAATTGGCTTTAGGGCAATGGCGTGAATTGACGGCATCCGAAGTCGCGTCTTTGAAAACAAAAAATGCTCCCCGCAAACCCGTTGCGGCGCCGCAACCGTCCAAACGTCCGCCTTTTCGTCCGATGGAAAAGATAAAAAAACCGATCGATAAACGTACTGAACATGAACGTCAAACGCAGGGATTCAGCCCCCGAGAAAAGTCCGCCCAGAAACCCAATCGTAAATTCAATAATCATAGAAGACCAAAACAATGATCACCCTAAATAATGTTTCTAAAAATTTCGACTCGCGCATGCTTCTGGATAAAGTCACCTTGAGCATTTTCCCCAACGAAAAAATCGGTTTGACCGGTCCCAACGGCGCCGGAAAATCGACGCTTTTTGCCATCATCCGCGGGACCATGGAGCCGACCTCCGGCGAGGTCAACATCCAGAAAAATTTGAAAGTCGGTTATCTGGCCCAGGAATCGCATTTCGATTCCAAGCATACGGTTATGCAGGAGATGACCTCAGGTGACGCGCACATGCGCGAACTGATCGATGAAAAACAAAGCCTGGAAGATGCTAATAAAGCCGACTCGAACCGTTATGGAGATATTCTCGAAGAATTAGAGCGCATGGGGATTTATGACATCGAACATAAGGCCGAGAAAATTCTTTTCGGACTGGGCTTTAAAGAGGAAGACGTCCATAAACCCATTTCGCAGTTAAGCGGCGGCTGGCAGATGCGGACCCTTCTCGCCAAGCTCTTGGCGTACCAGTACGATATCATTTTGCTCGACGAGCCCACAAACTATTTGGATTTGGAAGCGACGCTTTGGCTTAAAGACTTCCTCGCGAAATATCAGGGCACATTCGTCATCATTTCTCACGATAAAATTTTTCTCAACGACGTCACGAATTATACGATCATCCTTGAAGACGGCAAGATGGCCAAGATCAAAGGTAACTATCATGAGTATCAGGAGCAGCGCGAGATCCGATTAAAAGGTCTGGAGCGTCAGTCCAAGGTCATCGAGAAAAAACGCGATCAGCTCGAGCGCTTTACCGAACGTTTTCACGCCCAGCCCAACAAAGCCTCGCAGGTCCGCAATAAACGTAAAATGTTGGAGCGTTTGGAAGAGATCGATCTTCCAGAAGACAAGGTGAGCATTCGTGATTTCGAATTTCCCCAAACGGTGGAGAGCGGATACACTGTTGTCACGCTTAAGAACGTGGCGAAATCCTACGGCGAGAAAAAGATATACGAGAATCTGGATTTTGAATTGACCAAGGGCCAGAAATTGTGTTTGGTCGGGCCCAACGGCGCCGGAAAATCAACCCTTTTGAAAATGCTGGCGGACGCGATCACGCCTGATACCGGAACCCGCAAGCTGGGCCATCAGGTCACGATGGGATATTTTTCCCAGACGCGCCTGGACGTCTTAAGTCCGACAAGGACTGTTTATGAGGAACTTATGACAGCGGTCACAACAAGTATTCCGCAGTCCAAGGCGCGGTCGCTGCTGGGTATTTTTAATTTCCGCGGAGATGATGTGTTTAAGCATGTGGGTGTTCTCTCAGGGGGCGAGAAGAGCCGGTTGATTCTAGCCAAACTTCTCATTAACCCGCCTAACTTTATTCTTCTCGATGAGCCGACAACCCACTTGGACATCGATGGTGTCGAGGCCTTGACCAAATGTTTTAAAGGTTATGAAGGCACGCTGTGCTTTATCAGCCACGATTTGTTTTTTATTAAAGAAATTGCCAATCACATTGTTGAGGTCAACAGCGGGCAGATCAAAACGTATCCCGGCGGCCTCGATTATTATCTGGAGAAAAAAGCCGGCATCGATCTGGCGAACAAAGAAAAGTCGGAACAGCTGAAGATGGCGGCCAAAGCCATGGGCCAGCAAAAGCAAAAGAATGATAGCGACGAAAATTCCGCGATGTCCGAGATGGAACGCCAGCATAAGCAGGCGTTAAAGCGTCTCGAAGAGATCAAGAAGATCATCCGTACTCTTGAAAAAGAAGACCAGGACTTGGAAACGGAGACGTACGTCAAGTCGCGCATTTTAAGCGATACGGCCAAGGCGCGTGATCCGCAGATCCTTAAAGAATGCGGCCAGCGTTTGAAAGAAATCCAGACCCGCCGCCGGGAAATAATGACCACCATCGATCAGTTGCGCGAAGAGCAGCGGAGAATTAGCAAATAAAATAAAGCGGGGGTTTCAAAAGTACTCAGAGGCGACAAAGGTACGCATTTGAGACATTTGTGTACTTCTGCAACCTTTGAGTCCTTAACTTTGGTCCGACTATGAACCTCAAATTAGATTTGCATGATATTTATTCCGAAGGCCACAAACTTGATCAGGCGATTGAAGAGATCATGGAAGAGGCTATTGCGAAAAGAGCCAAGACTGTCGAGATCATTCCGGGCAAAGGCAGCGGACAGCTTAAGAAATTTGTTCTGCGTACCCTTGAGAAAAATTATAAGGGCAAGTATCATCGGATTGAAAAAGACGATAAGAACTGGGGCAGGATTTTTGTCCATTTTCGGTGGGTTTAGGAAGATGGATATGATAAGTACACAGGAACACAGGACACAGGAGCGCAGGAGGAACATAAGTGGTTTTCCAGTGCTTTTCCTGTGCTCGTGTGTCTTTGTGCTCCTGTGTTCTCAATTGACCGGATGTACGCAGCTCAAACAGGTTCAGCATTTGGAGCCCCTATTGACTCTCAAGGATTATTCTGACGAGAATCAAGCTCAGGGAGAATGGATTGATCAGGAGGAGGCTAAATTCGGTCTTATTCTGGAGGCCGCGCGTGACGGGTCGATCAAGAGTTTCCATACCAAAGAATCCGTCCGCGAACAATTCGGCGATCCGGTTGTCATAGAAAATACCGAAAGAAATAGTCTCCCCGTTGAACAATGGCTTTACCGACATCCGATTCAGAAGCTTGCCTTTGAAAAAGTTTATCTTTTCTTTGGTGCTGACGGACGTCTTGTTCGATACGAAATTGTAACTCCTCCCAATGATGGTCAAAAAGTCGTCGATTTCAACATACATTCCCAGGATTTATAAGGCGCTGCTTGAGCGTTTCGGCGCCCAGCAATGGTGGCCGGCCGATACGCCTTTTGAGGTGATTGTTGGCGCGGTTCTGACCCAGAATACCAACTGGGGCAATGTCGACAAAGCCCTCACAAATCTTAAACGCGAAGGTCTTCTTTCTCTTGATGCAATCCGCGACATCCGGATTGAACGGCTGGCGTCTT
Source organism: Candidatus Omnitrophota bacterium (assembly GCA_017987425.1). Taxonomy (GTDB): domain Bacteria; phylum Omnitrophota; class Gorgyraeia; order Zapsychrales; family Fredricksoniimonadaceae; genus JAGNTT01. Next base: position 767 of record JAGNTT010000123.1, on the reverse strand, counting down.
TGATCAAACCCGCGGGATATTTCAATGTGAAGGCAAAACGTCTAAAAAATGTTGTCGTCTTCATTGCCGAACGTTACGGATCGCTTGAGCGTATGCGCGAGGAGACGGTTGAAGATTTACGCGCAGAATTGCTTTCTGTGAATGGTATTGGGCCGGAGACCGCTGATGCGATCCTGCTTTATGCGCTTAATAAACCGATCTTTGTCGTCGATGCATACACGAAAAGATTTTTACGCCGGCATAATATGATCGGGTCTGATGCGGATTATGGCCAGATGCAGAATGTGTTTCATAACGCGCTCGGCCGCGACGAAAAGATGTTTAACGAATATCACGCGCTGATTGTGAGGTTAGGGAAGGATTACTGCAGGACGGTTCCATTATGTGAAGAATGCCCGTTAAAACGTATTCGATACAGCCATCAGGCTAGGTGTTCGAGCTGTTACAGGTCTTTTTTGAAGACCGAACATAGATATCTTTCCGGGAATAAAGACCGTCCCGTATGTTCAATGTGCTTGGCGCTAAGGGACTGAAATCAATTTAACGAAGCGGAGCCTTTATCATGGTAAGCCAGCCACGCATCGCCGTAACGGATGATCCAGTCGTAGGCTGCGGATGCAAAACCGATTTCACAGCCGGCTTTTTCGCTTTCAATCCACTTGTGCTTATAAATTTCCTGGCGCGCCGATTGGTCGCGTAAAAAAGGATACTTTTTTCTCATCGATTGTTTCCCGAATATTAATTTTAGACGTGAAGGGTTTGGTGCA
>JAGNTT010000016.1:18562-22235 GCA_017987425.1 Candidatus Omnitrophota bacterium | reverse complement strand
GTTAATCCCTCCGCACTGGTCACTGATACTGACCACTGGTACTGACCTCAACCTGACCACCAGGGTTGGCATTCATGAAGAAGCGGCGATCCCCCACTCGCAAGCTGTTTGCAGCTTTTATTTCCGTTTTGTTAGCGGCGGTTGTGTATTTCCTTCCGAAGGACAATCCATTATCCGCTCTGGTCGAGAAGACCACGGCGGCGTCACCATCTGCTTCTCAAGCTGAATCCCAGTCTGAAGAGCTCATCGTCACGCGCGTTATCGACGGCGACACGTTCCTGCTTTCAAACGGCGAGAAGGTGCGCCTGACAGGGATTGATACTCCAGAAAGCAATAACAACCCCAAGGCGCTCAAAGACAGCGAGCGTTCCGGGCAGGATGTGGGAGCGATCACCAGGCAGGGGAAGGAAGCGGCGCAATTCACAAAGAGACTGGCGGAGGGTAAGAAAATCCGCATCGAGTATGATGTGCAGAAGCGCGATCGTTACGGACGTCTCTTGGTTTATGCCTATGACATCGACACTCTTAAAAGAAATCCCCAGACCAAGGTGCCGGAAGGTCTGGTAGTCTCTGCCAATAAGGAAATTTTCTTAAACGGCTCCATCATCAGTTCCGGTTATGCGGTTCCGCTCACGATTCCTCCCAATGTCAAGCATGCCGACCAGTTCAAAAAGCTCTATTCCGAAGCCCGGTCCGGCAAACGCGGACTCTGGGCCCAATAATTCCTATTTGCCGGTTCTCTGTTCCCTATTATAAGGGGCCCTTGTGCTGACATTTCGTGTTCAACTATGCATTTATGCCTGCAATAACGGGCATATATGTGAAACAATGTAAATTATTTTTTGGTCTGTAAAATGTTGATTATAAGTGGTTTATGTTTAGCTGAAGGGGTTTTTCCACATGGCAATCTTGACGCTTCATCCGTGCATGCTATACTTTCGGAAGATTGACATATTCTGTTTTGAACAAGGTAAACCACTCGTAAGGGTGGGGCCCCTGCGAAATGCAGGGCGGCAGACCGGATACGGGATGCTGACAAAGCTATAGGGCCTTCGGGAGGAGGCAGCCAGTTGCCGAACAGAAACTTGAAACACAAAAATTTTATGCCTATTCTCTGCGCACTTAAACGTGCTTACGCAGGGATTAGGTTTTTTTATTTTATAGAGTCAGTAGTCGGTTTTATTCGTCCTCATAACGTTCATATCAATAAGGAGTATCGTATGGGTAATAAGAGATGGTGGTTAGGATGTACGGCCGCAGTCCTTCTCTATTTGGGTCTGACTTCAGCCGCGCAAGCCGCAACGACGTATTATATTCGTACGGACGGCGGTTCGGATACACAGTGTACCGGTAAGGCTGATGCTCCTTATTCAGGATCGGGCAGTAACCAGGCGTGTGCGTATTCGCACCCGTTTTATGTGTTGTCCGCGGCCGGTTCGCCCAACCGCATGGTTGGCGGCGATACGATGATCATCGGTCCCGGTCAGTACATGATGGGATTCGGTGCGCCTAACTCGCCCAGCTGTTCGCAGTATTACCCCTGGGATTGCAGCATGCGCGCTGTTCCTTCCGGTACCGCATCCAATCCGACAAGGATTTTAGGTAAAGGTTATGACACGGGCTGCGCGACCAAACCCCAGTTGTGGGGAACGGAACGATCCGCCAGCGTCCTGGATTTAAGATCGAGCAACAACGTGCAGGTCCAATGTCTCGAAATCACAGACCATTCCAGCTGTATCGACAGCGGGCCGGATCTTGCCACCAAATGTAATCGCAACAGTTATCCTTACGGTCCGTGGGCGATGATCGGTATCGTCGCTTCCGACAGCCAGAATGTTCTTCTTAAAAACGTTCATATTCACGGTCTGCGCACCGGTGTTTTAGCCGGACGCCTCAAAGACTGGTATATGGAGAACGTCGATATCATCGCCAACTCGTTCATCGGTTGGGACGGTGATATCGGTTCAGATGTTTCTTCCAATAGCGGAACGATTTCATTCAAAAATTCCAAGATCCTTTGGAGCGGTTGCGGTGAAACATATCCCGGTCTTCAGCCGCACCATTGCTACAGCCAGGACCAGGGCGGTTACGGTGACGCTTTAGGTACGCACCATACCGACGGTAACTGGATTTTTGACCACGTGGATATCAGCAAGAACGTTTCCGACGGTATCGACCTTTTGTATCACACCGGTAACGGTTCGATCAAAATCTCACATTCCCGTTTTGAAGGGAACGCCGGTAACCAGGTGAAGGTGGCCGCCAACACGACCATCCATAACTCGAAGATGATCGGTAACTGCGCTTACTTCAACGGTAAGTCGTTCACATCAACGACGGGAGTCGGATTCAATGCGGTGGCATTTAACAACTGCCGCGCCGGTGGTAATACTGTGGCCGTTGATTTTCATCCGGGCATGACGCTGAGCATTTATAACTCGACCATCACCGGTAACGGCGACGTTTTGATCCAGTCGAGCGGCAAAAGCTGTTTGTCGACGGATAAAGTCATTTCCAAGAACAACATCTACATCGGCGGTCCTGAATTTAATAATGGAGGCGAGGACAAAGCTGACCTCTACTACGCGGCCGGTGCCGGCGGTAACGGCGACGGAAGCTGCGGGGCGGTGCCGTTTTCTTCCTCGAACGACATTATCTGGGGAACCAAAAACAACAGCGCTAAATGTCCCAGTGGAAGTACTTCTAAATGCGTTGACCCCAAAGTCATCGGTCCGATCACGTATACCGGCGATAACCAGGACGTTTCTCTCCAGTCTTCGAGCCCGGCCATCAAGGCCGCCGCGGTTGTGACCAATATCACAAACATGGACTATAACAACTATGACCGCGGCGCGAGCTGGGACGTCGGTTCTCTGCAATACGGTTCTGTCCCGACTCCGCTTCCGACGGGCGGCGGTTCTACGTCTCCTGTGTGCGGTAACGGCATTCTGGAATCAGGGGAACTCTGCGACAGCGGTAATTTGAACAGCCAGACCTGCGTGACCAAAGGTTTCGCGGGCGGTGTCTTGGGTTGTTCAAATTCATGTGCGTTCAACACGGCCGCGTGTTTGACCAGTCTCTGCGGTAACGGTCTGGTCGAATCCGGCGAGCAGTGCGACGGCAGCAACATGGCCGGTCAGACATGTTTACTCAACGGTTTCCTGGGCGGTTCACTTTCGTGTACCGCTTCGTGCGTTTTGAATACACTCGGCTGTTTGACCAGTTTGTGCGGTAACGGTTATGTTGAACCCCCTGAACAGTGCGACAGTCTTAACTTGGGCGGTCAGACATGTACGGCTCAGGGTTTTGTCGGCGGTACAATAAGCTGTACGAACGGATGCAAACTTAATACGACGGCGTGCTTAAGCGCCGTTTGCGGTAACGGAAAGATTGAATCCAGCGAGCAGTGCGACGGCGGCAGCTTAGGCGGCAAGACCTGCGCTTCACAGGGATTCGCGGGCGGTACGCTTGGGTGTTCCAGCGCCTGCGCGTTTAATACCACAAGCTGCTTAAAGGCTGTCTGCGGTAACGGCAAAGTTGAAGAGGGTGAGCAGTGCGACGGCAGCAACATGGCCGGAAACACTTGCGAGGCCAGCGGATTTGCCGGCGGTACGATGGGCTGTTCCAGTTCGTGTACTCTTAATACGGCCGCCTGCTTGAGTTCAGTGTGCGG
>JAGNTT010000016.1:0-18462 GCA_017987425.1 Candidatus Omnitrophota bacterium | reverse complement strand
GAGCAGTGCGACGGCAGCAACATGGCCGGAAACACTTGCGAGGCCAGCGGATTTGCCGGCGGTACGATGGGCTGTTCCAGTTCGTGTACTCTTAATACGGCCGCCTGCTTGAGTTCAGTGTGCGGCAACGGCAAACTTGAAGAAGGCGAGCAGTGCGACGGAGCCAGTATGGCGGGTCAGACCTGCGAAGCCAACGGTTTTGCCGGCGGTACGCTCGGATGTTCAAGTTCATGTACGCTCAATACATCTGCCTGCAAGGTCGCGATCTGCGGTAACGGTAAGATCGAAAAGGGCGAGCAATGCGAAGGAAGCAACCTCCAAGGCATGACTTGCCAGCGCCGGGGTGGTTTTGTCGGCGGTACGTTGAAGTGTACATCCAAGTGTTTGTACACGACCGCTGAGTGTTTGAAGTCGATCTGCGGTAACGGTAAGATCGAAGAAGGTGAGCAGTGCGATGGTAGAGCATTAAATAATCAGACCTGCGAAGCCAACGGTTTTGCGGGCGGTAAGATAAGCTGCTCAAAGTGTACTCTGAATACATCGTCGTGTTTGAAGTCAGTCTGCGGTAACGGCAAACTTGAAGAAGGCGAACAGTGCGACGGCAGCAATTTGGCCGGACAGAGCTGCGAAGCCAGTGGTTTTGCCGGTGGTGCGATGGGATGTTCCAGCTCATGTACCATCAATACGACGGGCTGTTTGACGTCCATCTGCGGTAACGGTAAACTCGAAGAAGGCGAACAGTGCGACGGCAGCAACATGGCCGGAAACACTTGTGAGGCCAGCGGATTTGCCGGCGGTACGATGGGATGTTCAAGTGCTTGTACCTTAAATACAACAAGCTGCTTAAAAGCCGTCTGCGGTAACGGTAAGATCGAAGAAGGCGAGCAGTGCGATAGCAGCAATATGAATAATCAGACCTGCGAAGCCAATGGTTTTGCGGGAGGCTCCATCGGATGTTCCAGCAGCTGTTCCTTAAATACGACAAACTGCTTGGCCAACATCTGCGGTAACGGTAAAAAGGAAGCCAGTGAAATGTGCGATGACGGCAACACCAACAGCAATGACGGTTGCGACAGCAGCTGCAAAGCTGAGTATTGCGGTGACGGCATCAAGCAGTCTAATGAAGAATGCGAAGACGGTAATACCGCCAACGGCGACGGCTGCTCCGCAGTGTGCAAGTCGGAAGCTCCGGTCTGCGGTAACGGTAAAGTCGATGCCGGCGAGAAGTGCGATGACGGCAACGCCACCGACAACGACGGTTGCAGCAGCACTTGCAAAACTGAGTACTGCGGTGATGGTGTCAAGCAGGCCAACGAAGGCTGCGATGACGGCAACTGGGTGAATAGCGACGGATGTTCGGCGCTGTGCAAGTCGGAAGTCCCGGTTTGCGGTAATGGTATTACCGAAGGCACCGAAAAGTGTGATGACGGCAATGCCACCGACAATGACGGTTGCAGCAGCACATGCAGAACTGAGTACTGCGGTGACGGTGTCAAGCAGGCCAACGAAGGCTGCGATGACGGCAACTGGGTCAACCGTGACGGATGTTCCGCGGTCTGTAAAGTAGAGACGCCGGTCTGCGGTAACTGGTATCGCGAATTCGGCGAACAGTGCGACGGTGATGACATGAATGGTCAGAGCTGCACCACCCAAGGGTTCGCTTCGGGAACATTAGGATGCACACGTTCCTGTACGTTCAACACGAACTCCTGCGTGAAAGCCGCACCTGCCGCCTCAGCGACAGGCAAGTTCAGAACCGCTGAAGAAAACATGAGCACGCTCACAGGCGGTAATAACAACAGCTCTTCTCAGGGGAATAAATGGAGCTGGTGGCGTTAATCTAGAGGAGTAAGTCAGAATTCATGAAACAAACGGCCAGTGTTAATTGCTGGCCGTTTGTTTTGTTAAGTGTCCAGTGGACAGTGTCAGTGGTCAGATCAGTCAGGAGTAGGAAGGATTTTAAACTCTCGCCTATTGGCCACTGATACTGGTCACTGTCACTGAAACCGAGAAGAATGTTGGGAATTAAGTGGCTTTGAAAGCCGGGGTTAGTATAATACCGGCAGAAAAGAAAATATGACGAGCAAAAATATTTTTCTTACAGCGCTTACCGCAATTCTCCTTCTGGCCGGCCTTCCCGGATCCGCCCAGGCAGCCACTTATTATGTCCGTACCGACGGAGGAACGGGCACCCAATGCGCCGGGACAACGGATGCTCCTTATTCCGGCTCGGGCATCAACCAGGCCTGCGCGTTCGAACATCCTTTCTGGGCTCTTTCCGTTGCGAATGCTCCCAACCGCATGGTGGGAGGCGACACCCTTATCATTGGTCCTGGTCAATACATGATTGGATTCGGCGCGCCCAACACGCCGAGCTGTTCGGAATTTTATCCATGGGATTGCCATATGCGGGCGGTGCCTTCCGGAACGGTTTCCAATCCGACGAGGATTTTAGGAAAAGGATGGGACTCGGGATGTTCCAGCAAACCGCAATTGTGGGGAACGGAACGGACGGCAAGTCTTTTGGATCTTATAGGCAGCAGCAATGTGGAAATCCAGTGCCTTGACATCACCGACCATTCCAGCTGTATGGACAGCGGGCCGGATGCCGCGACTAAGTGCAACCGCGACACCTATCCTTACGGTCCCTGGGCGCTGGTCGGCATTGTGGCGTCCGACAGCGATAATGTGCTTTTGAAAAATTTGAATATTCACGGCCTGCGTACCGGTATTTTTGCGGGACGCATCACGGACTGGACGATCGAGAACACCGATATCATTGCCAATTCCTTCGTCGGATGGGACGGCGACACTGGGGTCAATACTTCTTCCAACAGCGGCACGATACGGTTCAAGAATTCCCGCATCATGTGGAGCGGATGCGGCGAGACTTATCCTGGGCTGGTGCCGCATCACTGCTACAGCCAGGACCAGGGAGGTTACGGTGATGCTCTCGGGACCAACAAGACGGGCGGAGACTGGGTCTTCGACCACGTCGACATTTCTTATAATGTTTCCGACGGGATCGACCTTCTTTATCATGACGGCAACGGATCGATCACCATCAGCCATTCCCGTTTTGAAGGAAACGCGGGCAACCAGGTGAAGGTGGCGGCCAGCACGATCATCGATAATTCCAAGCTGATCGGCAGCTGCGCATTCTTTCAGGGAAAGTCGTTCACTTCGACGACGGATGTCGGTTTCAACTCGGTAGCTTTTAATAATTGCCGCGCCGGCGGCAACACGCTTGCGGTCGCGTTTCATGCCGGCATGCAGGTTGCCATTTATAATTCAACCATTACAAGCAACGGCGACGTCATCGTTCAGTCCGGAGGTTCGAGCTGTGTTGTGAGCGACAAGATCCTTTCCATGAATAACATTTACATCGGCGGGCCTGAGTACAACAACGGCGGCGCCGATATTGCGGATCTTTATTATGCATCGGGTGCGACCGGGAATGGCGACGGAACTTGCGGCTCGGTGCCGTTTGTAACCGCAAACGATATTATCTGGGGTACAAAATTCAACAGCTCGGAATGTTCGGGCAATTCGTCCTTGTGCGTCGATCCGCTAGTGACCGGGACGCTTACCTACACCGGCGCTGACCAGGATGTTTCTCTGACCAGTTCAAGCCCGGCGATTAACAGGGGAGTGGTTGTGGACGGGGTGACGACGACGGACTACAACAATTTTGAACGCGGCAGTTTTTGGGACATTGGAGCTTTGGAATACGGCTCCGTACCTACCACGGCAGGATCCTCTTCCGAACCGGAAGTTACGGAGACTAACGTCGATCCGCCGCCCGCGCCTCCGGCGACGCCGCCTTCGGGTTCATCTGGCGGAAGTTCCAGCAGTTCGTCTTCGGGCGGGTCCTCATCGTCCGGTTCATCCGGGAGCTCTTCGGGGTCGTCCGGAAGTTCAAGCGGTTCATCATCGTCCGATTCGGGCTCGTCGTCAGACTCATCGACAAGTTCTGGGAGCTCAACAGCTTCTTCATCTTCAGGATCGTCTTCCGGTGGGTCAGGTGGTTCCACCGGTTCATCTTCCGGAAGTTCGGGCACAACCACAGCCGCGGGGGGATCATTCGCCGATGCGTTTACTCCTTCAATGGATAATGAAGAATCCACGACCGAAGAGGCCGGGAAAAAAGTGCCTAACCGCAGTTTTAAGTCAAGACGTTCGGCGCCTGCCACGGGTGGCCCTGTTACGTCGCTTGTTTCCGCCGTCATCATTAACTCGACAGCTAAATTGATGGTTGCCGGAGCAAATCAGCCCGCCATAAGAGGGATGCGCAAGGGAAAGAGTTCGGGGTGGTGGACTAAAAATACGGTAAGAGTAAAGTAATAAGACCTGGCAGAAGCGCGCAGTTGTGATTAAAACTGACCTTCCTGCCAGGTTATTTTTTTGGTAAGGTCGCCTGACGAAGCGATGTAGGCCTTCTCGTCGCTCTGATTTTTGAAATCCGCGTTTTTAAAGAGAATCGCTTTGGAAAAACTCACCCGCTGGACCCTCACCGTAAAACTGCCGGACGCGGATATCCATTGCGTGGAACCTTTGGAAGTCCCGACGGAATCAACCGTAAAATAATAAGGGAAATCCCATATCTCCGCCGCGATCGGCGTGGGGGTGCCTTTCTGCCGGATGCGGATGGTGTATTGATACTGCCCGCCGTTAAGTTCAACCACGACGCCTTGATGCCGCGCGATATTGTTATCTTCGATCAGTTGACGCCCGCCGTTATCCATAATGTATTCGATGAGAAAGTCGAGGCTTTTGTTTTCCGAAACATATTTATTGATTTTATAGTTTACGGAATCCGGCGACGAGTTGCTGATGGCGTTCAGGAGAAAGGTGTTCACAAGTCTGTCCAGACGGTTGAGCCCGGCCTGGGCGCCGGCTTCCGCCAGATAATAGGAATTAGCCAGGTTTTTCTGCCGGTCGACGAGATTTTTCTGAAAAAATGTGCGCGCCAGCAGAATGCTTCCGAAAGTTAACAGAAACATGGTGACGATCAGGGAGAGGACGAGCGCGATGCCTTTATTGTTATTGAGTGAATTCTTCATTTTGCGTTTCGCAGCCGTATTTTGGTTTCCAATTCCTGTGTGAGGTTTTGATTGCGGCCGATTATTTTTTGTGCGGTAAGCTTCAAGGTCAGCATCCGCTGGTCGAAATTGGGTTCGAGGTGCATGTTGACGATATCTTCAGAAACGATGTCTTCGCGGACAACATTCATTCCGAAATCCAGGACGCGGCGCACAATATTGTGCTGCTCATTGAGACGGTATTCGACAAATTTGTACTCCACTGTATCGCAATTGTTGTTTTCATCCATGCAGGAGGCTTTGGTGCATCCCCAGGTGAGGGGCGCTCCCCAGTGGGCCGTATCACCGACGGCATTCACCGGATTTCCGCCCGATTCGCAGATAACCGGAATGGAAAAACGGAAGATGTCGCTTCCTCCGACACCCGTATGGCTGTCGATCGAAATCTGGAATATTCCTTTGGAGTCATGGCCCGTCTGCCGCAATTCCGGCACAATTCTGTCGATGGCCCTGCCTAAATTTTCGTCGAGCTCGATCGCGTTGTCGGTTCTGGACCAGATGGATTGTCCGCTTAAAAAAGCGCCGTAGGTCGCCGCAATCAAGAATGAAAGGATCGCCACAACCAATATGGTTTCGATCAATGTAAAGCCGGATCTGTTGAGTGTGCTTTTCATCATCGGTTATACACGTAAGTCACAAGCGTGATCGGAGAATCGAGCACGTCGTTTTTGTTGAGATCTTCGCCCAGATCAAGCATGCCGTTGAAATCTTTGTCCTCGCCGATCATCCGGCCCTTGGCCTGCTTCCAGAAACATTTGACGGTCACCAAAAGTAACTGGGGGTCCTGGTCATTGACGGCGGCAAGGATGATCCCTTGGGGTTCTTCCAGTAAAAATGTTTTTTCGTTGTAGGTGTCGTGGACCATGGAAGGCGAAACGGAACGGATCTCTTCCATAAGATTGCGGGCCGCCTGAAGGACAAGGCTTGTTTCGTGGTTGATACGGTTAAGTTCCAGGCACTGGACATAAGTAAACAGAATACCGAGGGAAGTCAAAAGGACAACCGTGGTTGCTATGAGCAATTCCGGGAGCGTAAAACCTTGTTTGCATTTCATGGATTTGTCTGTTTGTTTTGTTCCGGTCACGCGCATGCGGCCGGTTGTGATTCTGGGAAGTTGCATGGCGGGTTTTAAAACGCTAAACCGGGCCAGACATGCTTGACACAGATATTGAATAACTCTTCCGGGGTGTGGGCAATAAAGTCGGGTGAGAAGGTCTGCAATATAGCGTGAGAATTGTATCCCCAGGTGACCGCGATGACCTTGATTCCTTCTTTTTTTGCCGCTTCGATGTCCCGTGTCTCATCGCCGACATAAAGAATTTCGTCAGCCTTCACATTATGCTGCTGCATGAGTTTTCTCAGGCCGTGATTTTTTCCCAGGACCCGCGAAGTCGAATGGATGAAGTCGAACGTTTCCATGCGGTTGGCCTTGAGGAATTTCTCAACGTTCTCCCGGGAATTCGTGGTCAATATTCCCATCTGTACTTCGGCTTGTTTGATGAGCTCAAGTATCTTTTCCAAGCCTTCGATGGGTTCGATGTTTTCGATATCTTTGAGGAGTTCGCTGCGGGCCTTGGCCACGATCGAGGGTATTTTAAGGACCGGGACGTTCAGATGCTTGATGATCTGCTGAAGGGTCTTGCCTTTAAGGAAGTCGATTTCGTGATAATGGACTTTTTTGAATTTGAATTCGTCCGAAAGGATGTTCGTGATCTTCATGGTGTGCATGAACGTATCAGCGATCGTTCCGTCGAAATCGAAAATCAGCATTTTGATATTGTTTGACATAACTTTGGACAGTTAGGTGCGGTTGATATAGTATATGCCGTAATTTAGAATAAACCCGAGAAAAGTATATCCATCTTGCCCTTTATTTGCAAGGAAGAACATGGATTTGTCGGGGCTTGGACAATGGTTTATTAAGGAGAACGTTGCATGGAAATCGGTATTGTCGGGTTGCCGAACGTCGGTAAATCTACACTTTTTAATGCTTTAACAGGCGCGGCCGTGGCGGCTGAGAATTTTCCTTTTACAACAATTGAGCCAAACGTGGGTGTCGTGCCTCTGCCGGACGAGCGTTTGTCCCATCTGGCCCAGGAATGGAATTCGGCTAAGGTCACGCCTTCAGGAGTGAGATTTGTCGACATTGCCGGAATCGTCAAAGGGGCAAGCCAGGGGGAAGGGTTGGGCAATAAGTTTTTAGCCCATATTCGCGAAGTCGATGCCGTCGCCCACGTAGTCCGGTGTTTCAGGGACGATAACGTCGTCAATGTTATGAACGATTTAAATCCGGGCGAGGCGGCGGACATCATCGAGACCGAACTATTGCTGGCCGATCTTCAGCAGTGCCAGAAAGCGGTCGACCGTTATAAAAAGCCTGCCAAGTCAGGGGACAAAGACGCCATCGCCAAATGTGATATTCTCGAGCGCGCATTAGCCGGGCTCAATGAAGGGAAGTCCATCCGTCAGCAGGGATTCGCACCTGAGGAAGTCCATGAGTTTCAATTTCTGACGTCCAAACCGATTTTGTATGTCGTCAATGTGGATGAGGGGACCCCTGATCCCAAACTGCTCGCGCCCATCCAGGCCCGCGCCGCAAAAGAAAAAGCGCAGGTTGTTATTTTATGCACAAAACTTGAAGCCGAGATCGTTCAGCTTCCGCCCGAAGAACGCACAGCCTATTACGAATCCGCCGGCATCACCACTCCGGGGCTCGCTGCTCTCGCCAAAGCCGGTCAGAACCTTCTGGGACTCGTTTGCTTTTTCACGGCAGGTCCGCAGGAAACCCGCGCCTGGCTCATTCCGGAAGGAACCAAGGCAGTCAAGGCGGCCGGGAAAATCCACAGCGACATCGAACGCGGTTTCATCCGTGCCGAGATTTATAAATATGACGATCTGGTCAAGAACGGTTCATACAAAGAACTCCAGGGAAAAAACTTGGTCACTTTGGAAGGGAAAGAGTACATCATGAAAGACGGCGATGTGGCATATTTCCGTTTCAGCGTTTAAAGATGAGCTCAAAGAAATCGGTTTTTTTTGGTTTAATTTTTAAATTTTTCGTTAGAATAGTTGCGTGATCCGAGGAACTCATATGAATCGAAGATCAATAGTCTTAATGATGTTTTGCCTGATTATTTTTTGTTCGCCGGCCTTTGCCGGTTTGAATGATTATAAAGCGGCAAACCGCCAGACCGCATTCAACAATGTGACGGACTACTTTGCCACCGTCGGAAAATCTGAGCGGGACAAAAAAGATATATTACAAGATCGCCGTGAAAAGCGCCGGTTGCAACGATTCAAAGATGAAAACCGACGCAAGAAAGCCAAAACGCAAAAGCTCATGAAGGCCCAGCGGGAAGCGATCATGCTTAAAAACAACGCGCAATAAACAGGATGTTATGGTAATGGATTGGATAAGTGTTGCTTTAGGGATTGTCATCGTTCTGGTTTTTCTCGCTATCTTCACTTTATTGCGGACAATGAATTCCCCCTACATCGCAAGATTTCGTACGATCGTCCATTCCAAAATGGTTCCCATCGAAGGCATCGATGACGCCCACCGCATTGTGTTTGAACTGGACGGCCGCAGTTTTGAATTGCTGGAAGTCAAATATGAGGTGCAGCAGGATCTGAATAAGGTTTACAACAGCTTCATTCTTCTGGGGGCTAAAAGCAAAACCGATTTCACACTCCATCTGGATGATGTGCTCAATAAAATCAGCGTCGCCGGTGTTCTCGAAAAGGCCATGGGTGTAACGCTCGATTACAAATGCTATCCTCTTGAAGCTCAAGATTTTCCCGAGTTATACAGAGACTTCAAAATTCTCACTAACAACGTCAATAAAGCACGCAGTTTCATGAATAATCCGGAAGTCATCGAAATTTTGAAAGCTATAAAGGCGCAGTTTAGTGTTTATGGTTTTCTCATGCCTTTGGTGATCAACCAGGGGGATCTGATTATCGATTACAGTCTGTCGAAAAAACTCCTTGATGAACTCGTCTTTGACCCGCGCAAACTTTTAGAACACGCCCGTTTACTGGACAAGCTGGCATCTGTTATCGAAAAGTCTTAACGATCTCCTTGGGCCGTTCAGATGCTCATGGAAAGCGTTTTCTTTGCTCTCCCCGAGGTAAAAAATTCTAATGATATACTTGCATTAGAGAGATTTGCGGCCAAAATAATTACAGGCCTGCAAGCAGCCAAATTAATTTATTGATGTTTATTAATAAACAGGACATATTTTTCTTTATAAGATAGTTGCATAGAAGAGGATCATCGTGGCCAAGATCAAGCTCACCTCATTTGAAAACGTATCCATCCTGCGCAAGTTCACGATGTATTATGTGCTCATGTCGATTTTACCTGTCGGTGTTTTGTATTTCTTTTTTGTTCAAGTCAGGGATACCGGACAGATCAACGTCAATGATGAACAGTTTACGATGATCATGTTTTGGGTGATCGCGGGCGTCCTGATGGGTTATATCGCCATGCGTTATGTCCTCAAAGGTTTGATCGACGTTACTAAGGCCAACAAGAAGACACTGCAGCTGATGCTCGGTCCGGAAAAAATCAAAGAGTTGATGGGCGCCGATAACGATGAGATTGCGGTCCTCGCCAGAACCTTCAGTGAAATCACGTCCCGTCTAGAGGAAAACGTCAGGAACCTTGAGACAACCAAGAAGACACTGCATGCCGTTCTTTCCAAAGTCGGGCAGGGCATGTCTTCGATGCAGAACATCGATACATTTCTGGATCTCATCATTGAGACCGTAACCGAGGCGCTGGCCGGCAAGACCGGAGTCCTAATGCTTCTCGACGCCGATAAAAAATATCTGATCGTCAAATCGGTCCATGGTGCGGCGCTCAACGGCAACGCCGTCAAGTTTAAAGCCGATGAAGTTGTTTTCGGGTCTGTTTTGAAAACAAGACACCCGCTTATCATTCCGCGCATCCTCAGCGAGGAACACGGCGTGCGCAATCATGAGTATCTGTTTGATTCTCCTAGTATTTGCGCCCCGTTGGTGCTTCATGACCATATCCTCGGCGTCATTGCCGTCAGCGGCCGCCGCAATAACGACAATTTCAAAGAAGAAGAAATGAATCTTCTTTACAATCTCGCCATGCAGACCGCGGTCGCGATCGAAAATGCCACATTAAATAAAAACGCAGAGCAGACCTATTTTGAAACCATTTCCGCTCTCGCTCTCGCGGTCGACGCCAAAGACACGTATTCCCGCGGACATCTCGACCGCGTGGCCAATTATTCCGTGATGATTGCCAAACAGCTCAAACTTTCGCCGAGCGATGTCAAAACTTTGCGTGACGCCGCCCGTCTTCATGACATCGGCAAGATCGGCGTTACCGATATGGTGCTGCTGAAACCCGGTCCGCTCAATGACGAAGAATGGGAAATGATGAAGAAGCATCCGGAAATCGGGGAGGGGATCATCAAGCCTATTCAGTCGCTGCGTAACCTGTGCGATATCGTCCGTCATCATCATGAAAAGCTCGACGGAAGCGGTTATCCGGACGGCCTTAAAGGCGATGAGATCACGCATCTGGTCAGAATATTAACGGTGGCTGATATTTTCGATGCGCTCACCACGGACCGCCCGTACCGCAAAGGATTCACGCATGAAAAGGCGATCGAGGAATTGCGTAAAATGCAGGGGAAACTGGACATGACGGTCGTTGAAGCCTTCGTCAGTTCCCTGGCAAGTGCCGCCAACCCGGTCAAACATTAATCCCTTGAAATATAATTACTTAAATTTCTTTGTTTTTCCCTGACGGCTGTGAAAATCCGGCCGGAAGTTGATCGGGGAAAGGCTGGAGAATTGCTTCTTTACAGCATATAAAAACTTTGGTATCATTGCTTTTTCGATTTTGAGATAAATTTTGTTTAAGTTGTAATTCTGGGCCATTAGCTCATCCGGTAGAGCATCTGACTCTTAATCAGAGGGTGGCAGGTTCGAGTCCTGCATGGCCCACCATTTTTCCCTAGATTGAAAAACCTTTCTAACCGAAAGGCGAAAGGTTTTTCAACAGTAGAAAGAAATGGTGGGGTCTGATGAGGCGCCGTCCGAATCAGACCTTTAAAGTTCGCAATAGATTTCAAGCGATACAGTTTATTAGAGGTAGACATGCCCGCTAAAGACATTGATTTTAACGCCCTTCAAAGTAAAGCCGTTGAGATGCGCCGCGAGATTCTTGAAACCATCAATCTTGCCGGATCCGGGCATCCCGGCGGTTCCTTATCCGCAGTTGAGATTTTTATTTCCCTTTATTTTTACAAACTCCGCCACAAACCCAGTGATCCTCATTGGGACGGCCGCGACCGCGTGATCGTCTCCAAAGGGCATTGTTCGCCGGTTACCTATGTCACGCTTGCCAACGCCGGATATTTCCCCAAAGAAGAACTGAAAACATTCCGCAAATTTAAAAGCCGTCTGCAGGGCCACGTCCATTTTAAAGTTCCCGGTGTTGAGTTTAATACAGGCTCGCTCGGACATGGACTTTCCTATGCCAACGGCATCGCGCTCGGCGCCAAATTAAAAGGTCAGGACACCAAGGCGTTCTGCATCATGGGCGACGGAGAGATCCAGGAAGGCTCCGTCTGGGAAGCGGCCATGACGGCATCTCATTTCAAGTTAAATAATGTGTGCGCGATCGTGGACTACAATAAAGTTCAGGAAAACGGTCCGACCAACGAAATCAAAAGCCTGGAACCGCTGGCCAAACGATGGGCGAGTTTCGGCTGGCATGTCTTTGAAGTCGACGGGCACAATCTTAAACAGCTGGTGACCGCGCTTGATGAGTTCGACAATATCCAGGACAAACCGACCGTCATCATCGCCCACACCGTCAAAGGCAAGGGCATTTCGTTTATGGAAAACAAAGCCGCCTGGCATGGTAAAGCTCCGAGTACGGAACAGTTGCAAGAAGCGTTAAAAGAATTGAAATAAGGAAAGATCATGGCAGATTTAAAACCTCTACCGACACGCGACGGCTTTGGCGAAGAAATGGTGGTCTTGGGCCGCGAAGATAAAAATATCGTCGTTGTTTCCGCCGACCTGGAAGATGCGACCCGCGCCGAGTATTTCAAAAAAGAATTTCCGGAACGGTTTTTTTCCGTGGGTATTGCCGAGCAGGACATGGTGGGGATGGCGGCGGGCTTAAGCGCCGTCGGATTTACCGCGGTCACCAACTCGTTTGCCGTATTTCTCACCAACCGCGCCTATGACATGATCCGTCTGGATGTCTGCTATAACAATACGAATGTGAAGCTGGTGGCCTCTCACGCGGGTGTGACTGTCGGGGAAGACGGCGCCTCCGCTCAATGTCTGGAAGATTTTGCCATCATGCGCGTTCTTCCCAACATAAAAGTTATCTGTCCGGTCGATTATATTGAATGCAAAAAAGCCACGCGCGCCATTGTTCGCGAGAACGGTCCGATGTATATGCGCACGTCGCGCGCGCCGCTTCCGATTCTCACCAAAGAATCCGATTCCTTTGAGATCGGCAAGGCCAATGTGATGCGCGACGGCAAAGATGTGACCATCATCGCCTGCGGGGTCATGGTATCCGAAGCCCTCAACGCCGCGGATATTCTTGCCAAGGAAAACATCCAGGCGCGGGTCATCAACATGCACACGATCAAGCCGATCGACGTACAGGCGATCGTCAAGGCCGCCAAGGAAACGGGCGCCATCGTTACCGCCGAGGAACATCAGATGGCGGGAGGGCTTGGAAGCGCCGTTGCCGAGGTCGTTACTCAGAATGCCTGCGTCCCGATGGAAATCATCGGCGTTAAGGATTCATTCGGCGAGAGCGGCAAGCCGGAACAGCTTTTGGAACACTACGGGTTAAAAGATAAAAACATCGTCGAAGCCGTCAAGCGGGTCATCAAGCGTAAGTAACCCGGTAGAGGAGTATTTTTATGAGCAAAACAAGAATGCAGGAACTCGGGGATTTAGGACAAAGCCTCTGGCTCGATAACATCAGCCGTTCCATGATCGAACAGGGGAAGCTTAAAGGTTTGATCGATCAGGGGCTGCGCGGCCAGACGTCGAATCCGACTATCTTCAAGCAGGCCATTTCTCAGAGCACCGATTACGACGCCAAGATCGTCGAGATGACCGGGGCGGGAAAAAGCACATTTGAAATTTACGATGACCTGACCATCCGCGACGTCCGCGATGCCTGCGATCTTTTCAAGGGTGTGTACGAATCGACGAACGCCCTCGACGGATATGTAAGTCTTGAGATCAATCCGCATCTGGCCAACACCTACGAAGAACAGCGCGATGAAGGTCTGCGGTTGTGGCAGAAGGTCAACCGTCCGAATTTAATGATCAAGGTTCCCGGAACCAGGAACGGATGCCGAGCCTTCAGCGATCTTCTGGCCAAAGGCGTCAACGTGAACGTCACTTTGATTTTCTCGGCGGAGCAGTATCAGGATGTGGCGTGGGCATATCTCAACGGCATGAAGCGTCTTTCGGAAACAACCAAGGATTTGAGCCGCGTTCGTTCGGTCGCCAGCGTTTTCGTCAGCCGTATCGACACGACCATCGATAAAACTCTGAGCGATAAAGCGGCGGCAACAACCGATGCCGCGCTCAGGGCAAAGTATGAAGGCCTCCAGGGCCGTGCCGCGGTCGCCAATTCCGAAATCATTTTTCATAAGTACGGCCAGTTATTTGCCGGTCCCGAATTCAAAGCGCTTGAAGCTTTCGGCGCCAAAACCCAGCGCGTGCTCTGGGCCTCGACGGGGACGAAAAATCCCAAATACAGCGATATCAAATATATCACCGAACTCATCGCCAAGCCCACGGTCAATACCGTGCCCGATAAAACGCTTGAAGCGTTCATTGACCACGGCGTCAACAAAATTGCCATGCCGGGCGATGTTGCCGGCGCCCAGAAAACGATCCAGGATTTACGAGCCGAAGGGATCGATGTCGGTGTCGTGTGTTTGAAACTTCTGGAAGATGGGCTCGTCTCTTTCGACCAGTCGTTTGATGAGCTTACCCAATCCATCGAAGAAAAAGCCAAGCGTCTGACGGTCAGATAATATCGTTGTTCGTTGATCGTTGCTCGTCAACGATCAACGATTCCCGAGCAACGCTGAAGTACCCTTCCAAGTCCACTGTACGTCATAAAAATCCGAGAATTAGATGGTTAGGCGACGGTAACGGATGTTATACTTCTCTTAAACTATTGGGAGAGTTATGGATCCTTGGCGTTCATTATCCGGGTTGTCTCCAGAAGAAGTCCGCAGTCTTCAGAATCAAAAGCTTAGCACCTTTATCAATACCCAGCTTTATCCGTTTAGCCCCTATTACCGCCGGGTATTCGACCAGCACAAGATAGATCCGAAATCCATCAAAAGCGTCGCCGATCTCAAGCATCTGCCGTTGACGTCCAAGGCCGATTTCATCAGCAAGGAAGATCCGGGTATTTATAAACAGTTTGTCCTCCAACCCGATGAGAAATTAATCCGCAAATACTGGCCCGCCTCAAAGCTGGTGCCTCTGGCTCTCAATAAAATATTCAAAGGAAAAGAAACCGTCATGGACGGGCTTAACAGGGAGTACCGCCCTGTTTTTATGACGTTCACGACGGGAACCACCAACAGTCCTGTTCCGTTTCTATATTCGAATTACGACATCGACAATCTTCATGTCTCCGGCGCCCGCATGCTGGCTTTGTTCAAGATGAATCCGGAAAATAAGATCATGAATCTTTTTCCGTTCGCTCCTCACTTGGCGTTCTGGCAGGTTTTTTTCGGCGGACTCGCGTCCAATGTGTTTGCCCTCGGCACCGGCGGCGGCAAGGTGATGGGAACGGAAGGCAATCTGGCGGCCCTGCTTAAAATCCAGCCCTCATTGGTGCTTGGAGTTCCCAGCTATATTTATCATCTGGTCCGTACAGCCCAGGAACGAAATATGAATTTTAGTTTTATCAACCAGGTTGTTCTGGGTGCCGCCAAAGTGACGATCCCGTTCAAGGAACGTCTGGCCGGACTGCTTGAAAAAATGGGAAGCAAAAATGTTTCTGTGATCGGAACCTACGGCTTTACAGAATCACGCGCGGCATGGGCGGAATGCCCGTCGGCGTTAAACGTCTCGAGCGGCTATCATCTATATCCCGATAAAGAAATTTTTGAGGTCATCGATCCAGAGACCGGCGCAGTCAAAGGCGAGGGAGAGGACGGAGAACTTGTCTATACGTCGCTTGATGCGCGGGCGAGCGTGGTGTTAAGATACCGCACGGGCGATTTTGTGAAAGGCGGCATTGTTTATTCGCCTTGCCCGTACTGCGGCCGCCGGACAGCGAGGATTTCAAACGACATTGTTCGTCTTTCGGATACGAAAGATCTTCAGCTTTCCAAAGTCAAAGGGTCGCTCATTAACTTCAGTCATTTTGCATCGATCTTCAGTGAAATCACCGGCGTCGAGGAATGGCAGATCGAACTCCGCAAACACAACAATGATCCTTTTGATGTGGATGAGCTGTGTGTTTATATATATGCGCGCGCGGGCGCCGATACGGCCGCGCTGGAAGAAGAGATCAGGAAGAGAATACTTTTAGTCACGGAAGTATCGCCGAATGTGGTGACATTTCTTCCCATGAATGAGATGATCAAGCGCCTTGAACTGGAAACGGCGAATAAAGAAAAAAGAATTATCGACATCAGGCCGAAGTAAAGAGATAAAGGGGTAAGAGGTGGAGAGGTAAAATTAGAAAGAACTCATTTATTACCTTGTAACTCTGTACCTCTTTACCACTAAACAAAAGGAAATCTATGGAACGTATCGCAATTCTCGACGGAATCCGCACCCCTTTCTGTAAGATGGGATCCGCGTTTAATTTTACATCCGCCCAGGAATTGGGACGCATCGCCGCGCGCGAGCTGATCGAGCGCACGGGTTTTGATGTGAATGCGATAGACGAAGTCATTTTCGGCTGCGTCGGACAGCCCGCGGACGCCGCCAACATCGCGCGCGTGATCGCGTTATTGGCCGGAATTCCAAAAACAACGCCGGCCTACACGGTGCACCGCAACTGCGCATCGGGTATTGAATCCGTCACAAACGCCGCCATCCGGATACGCGCCGGGGAAGGGCGCTGTTTTCTCGCCGGCGGCACGGAGTCCATGAGCAATATCCCTTTTTATTTCAGTAAAGAATACCAGGAATTTTTGGGCGCGTTAATGCGCGCCAAAAGCGTACCTGACAAGCTGATGCTTTTTACCAAATTCCGTCTGAAATTCCTAACGCCCAGAATCGGTTTGCAGCTGGGCTTGACCGATCCCGTGTGCGGGCTCAACATGGGACAGACCGCCGAGATATTGGCAAAGGAATTCGGCATCAGCCGTAACGATCAGGACAAATTTGCATTGATCAGCCATCAGCGAGCGTTGCAGGCGCGTTCGTTCCTGAGAGAAGAAATCGTTCCTGTTGTGCCGGGGCCCAAATTTAAAGAGACCGTGCAGGATGATAACGGTCCCAGAGAAAATCAGACATTTGAAGCGCTGGCGAAATTGAAACCTTATTTTGAACGGGGAACAGGAACGGTGACCGCCGGAAATTCGAGCCAGATCACCGACGGGGCGGCCGCGCTCTTGGTCGCTTCCGAAAGCCGTGCGCGTGAATTGAACCGGGAGCCGCTTGGATATGTACGTTCATTCGCTTTTGCCGGCGTCGATCCCAACCGTATGGGTATCGGACCAGCGCACGCCATTCCGCTGGCGCTAAAGAAAGCCGAACTGCGTTTGAGCGAGATCCAGGCCGTTGAGATCAACGAAGCTTTCGCCGCGCAGGTATTGGCCTGCGTGAAGGCGCTTGCTTCGGAAAAATTTGCCAAAGATTTCGGTTATGAAGGATACACCGGAGTCATCAAGCCGGAAATTCTCAACGTCAACGGCGGTTCGATCGCTTTGGGGCATCCCGTCGGAGCGACCGGCGGACGTTTGATTCTGACTATGCTCAAACATATGAAACGTAATAATCTCAAGTACGGTTTGGTATCGCTGTGCATCGGCGGAGGGCAAGGGGCCGCTATGGTGTTGGAGAGATAATTGAACCGTCGGGGTTGTTTTTAGACAACCTCACCCGACGGTTCATCCCGAGGAGCAGAGCGACGAGGGACACTCTAGAGATCCCTCACTCGTTGCACTCGTTCTGGATGAACCCTCGGGTAAAGAAGCAGAAAACTTCCCCGAGGGTTCAGATAATCAGGGCCGCTAAGGCCACAATCGGAAACGAGGCGATCATGTCCGTTCATTACAAAGAAGAAGCCGGCATCGGGTACATCACATTCGACAATCCCGACGCAAAGGTCAACGTCCTTAACGCCGACACGATTCATCGTCTGGATGCGATCCTCGATGAGATCCAGAGAAAGAATTCCGTTAAGGCGGTTGTTTTCCGCAGCGCCAAGAAGGATGTCTTTGTGGCCGGCGCCGACATCAAAGAGATTGAGGCGATCACCGATACCGCCGACGCAAAGGTGAAGGCGCAGGCCGGGCAGAATCTTTTTAACAAGATTGAAGATCTTCCTGTTCCGACGGTGGCTGTCATCGACGGCGTCGCTTTGGGCGGAGGATGCGAGCTCGCCATCGCGTGCATGTACCGAATTTCCACATTTAACGATAAAGTCAAAATCGGCCTTCCGGAGGTCAATCTCGGATTTGTTCCCGGATTCGGCGGAACATATCGCCTGCCGCGATTGTTGGGTTTGTCGCAGTCGCTCAAGATGATCTTAAGCGGAAAGCCCGTCGGAAGCAGCGCCGCGTTCAAGTCAGGACTGGTGGATGCGCTCTATCCGCAGTCAACGCTGGAAGCGGACGTTTCGGTGTTTTTAAAGCAGATTATCGATGCGCCATTGCGTGATAAATTTAAGCCGAAGCCGCAAAAAGGGATCAACGCATTTCTCGAAAATACTGCAATCGGCAACTCACTAATATTTATGCAGTCGAAAAGAACCGTGGAGGAGGCGACCAAAGGATTTTATCCGGCGCCGATGAGGGCGGTTGATCTGATCAAAGTAACTCTGCTCATGGACCGCACAGAGGCGCTCGATCAGGAAGCCCAGGCCTTCGCCGAACTCGCGATCACGGACATCTCGAAAAATCTGGTGAAAGTCTTTTTCTTGTCGGAAAAGTTCAAAAAATTTACGCCGGCCGGCATCGGGCAGGTAACTCCGCAGAAAATCAGCAAAGGGGGTGTCATCGGGGCGGGAATTATGGGCGGGGGCATTGCCCAGCTTTTAAGCGACCGCGGTGTATGGGTGCGACTCAAAGACATCAGTTATGACGCTATCGCCAAGGGTCTTGCGGCGGCCTATAAAGTATACGGC
>JAGNTT010000122.1 GCA_017987425.1 Candidatus Omnitrophota bacterium | reverse complement strand
GACCGCTCACATAGTAACGCAGGTTCAAAAGCACCGGATCCTTGATGTGATTAAACATCTCGACAATATTTTTGCTGACCTGATGTTCCTTGGGGCTGAATTCCGCCCACCCGCGGTTGGTGAAGGCGAGAAACTCGAGCAGGTATTCATCGATGAAGCTGCCGCCGCCGAACGCAAAGACCGGCACTCTTCCCTTGTTGATCTTGGCGATCTGGTTGATGATCTGCTGCGGATTGGTGACGCCTTCCGTCGCCTGACCGTCCGTTAACAAAAGAATGTAAGCGGGCTTCATGGCATCCGGAAGATCAATGCTTTTCATGACCGCGTCATAGACATCGGTCTTGGAACCTGTCTTGAATCCCGAGATAAATTCGGTGGCGTTGCCGATGCTCGACGGATCGCGCGTAATCGACTTCGGCATAAACTTCACCATGGTCTTTTTAAAAACCATGATATTGAACCTGTCATTCATGCCGAGCTTGCTCAGGCATTCGATGATGCCCTTTTTAAACTGTTCCAGCCGGCCTTCGCCGATCGAGTTGGAGGCGTCGATCAGAAAAACAATTTCTTTAGGGATAGCAGGAAGCGTGACAGGACCTTCCTCCACCCGCACGCTCAACTTGAAATATTTTCCGCGGTCGGAGGGATCCTCATAGGTTAAAACTTCGTATGCCAGAAATGCCTTGATGTCTTTGGTGACGGTCTTGCTGTCAAACGGGATCTGGAGATGATGCTTGGGTGATCCCTGCAGACGGCTGTCGTCCTGCAGAGAGAGCGAACTGAAACTTAAAAGGCCGGCGTCCATCGTGTCCGTACCTTCGGCAAACGATTTGGGAACATCCGGAGATTCCTTCATGGCCTCGGCGGTGGACGGAACGAATTCCTTGAGGACATTCTCGACGGCAACCGTGCGGCTTTTGGGGATTCTGTTTTCGAACGGCTGGGTCGGTCCCTGCTGGGCCGTATGCTCCTGGACGACTTCCACCGCGCTGCGGTCGGTAATAATGACCTGCTCAGGCTCGCCCGCGACCGAGTTAGACGGTGTCTGCGCCACGACGTCTTCACCCTGCTGGGTCGTTGTGAATTCCGGCGGTCCCAGCTGGGGCGTTTCCATGCGCGGTTCCTGGGTGGCTTTTTGCAAGGCTTCGCCCTCGGGCCGCGCAGTCAGTTTTCGCGTGTCGATTTTCACATGGATCAGCGAGGACGACTCGCGGGGCGCGTGAGTAAATCCCACAATGACCATGTTCAAAGCGACCAGCAGAAGCACCGCGTGAAACGCCAGTGACATGCCGATTGAAATGAATGCTTTTCTTTTATTGTTCTCGTTCACTTTAACTGCGTGACTTTTTCCTGGGCCTTGGCAGCCTCGGGGCTTTTGGGATAAACGTTGACGATTTTGGTATAGGCGCTTAAAGCGTCCTTTTTATTATTGAGCTGTTCTTCAAAGATACTGGCCGCTCGCATCAGGGCCATCGGAGCATACTCGGCGTCTTTATAGAGAACATCGACGACCAGATAAAGTTTGACCGCCATTTCGTAATTCTTCATGAGCTCGGCATTGTGCGCCAGCGCGAAACGGGCGCGCATCGCCACAAACGCGTCATCCGGACTGTCGACGATGGCCTGCTCCAGTTCCTTCTGCGCGGTGACGTAATCGCCCAGACCGGTGGAACAGACACCTTTACCGAGCCTTGCGCGTCCTTTATAAACACCGCTCTTATCACCGTTGATGACGGCATCGTATTGTTCGAAAGCTTTCTTGCAGTCATCGTGCATGCGGTAGGCCTGTCCCAGAAAGAATTTAACACTTACGAAATCCGGGTCCTGGGCAAAACGTTTTTCGGCGACCGCCAGAACATCGAGCATTTTCTGCACATCGTTCGCGGCCTGCCAGTGTTCGACGAGCCACAGATATGTTTTCAGCGGCATGTCATTGTTTTCAAAACTCAGGACGGCGCGCTGCATCATCTCGGCGGCCTTGTCGTCATTTTTGAGCTGCAGATAGATCATGAAACTGTTTTTCACCGCCAGGTAGGTCAGCTTGTCATTCTTGCCGTCGTTAATCATTTTGTCATACCACATCAGCGAATCTTCGGACTTGCCGGCCAGCTGAAGATTGTAGGCCATCTGAAAAATCGCGCTGCGGCGGGTATTTTCATCGGCGTCATTCAGGTAAGGCGCCATCAATTCGCCGGCCTTGTCATACATTTGACGTTTGGTATACAGAATTGAAAGACCGAGGGTGACGTCGGAATGATGATCGGCCGGAGGCGTCAGTTTGATGTACTGCTCGGCGATCTCGATGGTCTTGTCATCAACGCCCGTCTTTTTATACGCGACGTAGGCGTTGTATAACGCGTCACGCCGGAATGTTTCATCCTGACCATTGTTGTAACAATCCATGAACAGACCGGCCGCAACCTCATACTGTTCCTGCCCGTAACGGACATAGGCCATTCCGCAGAATGCCTCCGTCATCGACGGAGAACCGGCAAAATCCCTGCTCACCTGTTCATAGGCGGCCCAGGAATTGTCATACTGCTTCAGGGTCAAATGGCACTTACCCTTTAACAGAAGAAGCGGCGCCTTGATGCCCGCATCGCCGTTCAAATGCCCGTCGATAAATGTCACAGCGTCGGCACATTTGCCGTTTTCAGCCAGTACCCTGGCCTTCTGAAGAGCAACCATGGCCTTTTGCTGTTCGCTGATGCCCGCGAGCGCCAGTATCTTGTCCATGACGGCCATGGCCTGACCAACATTCCCGGACGCCGAAAAAGCCTTGGCGGCGGACAGATAAACAGCCTGATACTCGGCCTTGTCAACGGCGCCTTTGAACTGCTGATTGAAATGCGCGATGATCTCATCGTTTTTCTTCTGGGCCAGCAAAACCGTATACCAGTTGGCGACGGCATCGGGATAAACGGAAAGATTGGGATACGCCTCCATGGTCTTTTTGAAAACGTCGGCGGCCTCATCGTAATGCTTCATCAGATAATAGGCCTCGCCCTGTTTGATGCCGATGGCGGCCTTAAGTTCACTTGTATCGGCGACGGCATAGGCCTTTAGATATTTCTCGATGGCGGCGTTGTAATCAGTGCGCGCGACCAATGTCCCCCACTTAAAATAAGCCTGGGCGGTGTAAGCGGTCGCTTCGGGGATTTCCGCGGCGGCTTTATAGTTCGCGGCCGCCTCTTCCGCATTGTCCTTAGCCGCCAGAATCTGGCCCTTAAAGAAATAAAGCGTCTGCTTGAACTGATTGGTCAGACCTTCAGCCGACACCGCGTTGAAATGATTTAACGATTCATCCAGATTGTTTTTCATGTAAAAGCACTGGCCCAGCCTGACCTGCGCGGTGCCTTTGGATTTCGCTTCGGGAAAGTCGGCCAGATATTTCTGCAGGACCTCGATCGCCTTGTCGTACTGCTGGAGAAAGAAATAACATTCGCCGGATCCCAGATAAGCATCCTGCAGGAAACTGCTCGCCGGGAATTCCTTGATGAATTCTTCGAACTGGGCGATCGCCAGAGTGTATTGCGCCTGGTTGAGAAGTCCCTGGGCAAAATCAATCTTTTCGGTATCGCTCGTCAAAAGCTGCTGCGCCGAAGACGGACCGGCGGCAGATCCCGCAAGCAATAACACCGACACAACAACAGACCAAAACCTTTTCATGTTATTTCCCCTCTGAGGTGGCGAACGAAATATCCCTGATGTTGGTACGGGCGCAGATGTCGAGCGTCTGGATGACGTAATGGTGATATGTTTTCTCGTCGGCACGGATGATGACGGCCTGATTGGGCGATAAAAGAGTGAGCTTTCTCATCATATCTTCAAGACCTTTGGCGTCATAGGCCTGGCCGTTGATGATATATTCCCCGTTCGTGTTGACGTTGATGACGACCGCCGTCGGTGAACGCTGCGGGTCGACCGACTGGGAGGATTTGGGAACGTTGATCTCGATCTGAGACTCGGCATGATAATAAACACTCAGGATCATGAAGAAGACCAGCGCGAAAAACAAAATGTCAATCAGCGGAATGAGCTGAATGTACGGACGGTCATAGGCATTTTTAGGGTCAAATCGTGACATGGGGCACCTTCGTTTATTTATTAATGGTGTGGGTGGAATTCTCCTCAATCAGCTTCATGATGTCCGTCGCGTATGTCTCGACCTGACTGGAGATGTCCTGCACGATACCGCGGAAGTAGGAATACACCGACAAGGCGGGAACGGCGATGATGAGCCCCGCCGCCGTCGTAACCAGCGCCTTGGAAATACCGCCGACAAGCATGATGGGCTTGAGGCTCGCCCCGGCGTATGAGATCACGTTGAATGCCTGGATCATCCCGAGAGTCGTACCGAGGAGACCCATGAGAGGCGCGATCGTTGCAATGTCACCGAGGTATGAAATGGTCAGCCACAATTTGCTTACATCTTTACGCGCGGAAATCTCCATGGCCTCGCGGGCGATGACGCGTCCCTTGTCGGTGCGGTCAAGACCGGCCAACGCCATCTGGGCAAGAATATTGTTATTGCGTCGGCACATCTGCTGCGCGGATTTAAGGTCGCGCGCTTCGAGCTTTTCGATGAGATCTTCAAAGAATCTCTGGGGCACCAGGAGTTCGGCCTTGAGAGTCATAAACATATAGACCGCAAGTGCCAAAGCGACCATGGATAAAATCCCGAGGACCAACATAGACCATCCGCCGGCTTTGACGAGCTGCCAGAGCGTGGTGCTTTCATCATTGCCTCCGCCCGGTATAACCGCCGCCACCGGCGCGGCGGCTTGATTGACAGCGAAAGCCGCTGTTGCGAGTACACAGGTGAGCATTCCTGAAACGCCCAAAACCTTGATCATTGACTTGAACTTCATGGCCATCTCCTTATGTTCCGTCATTATGAAACTTTAAAACCGCGAAATTTTTACTGTTCCGGATTTTGCACAATTATCTTCAAACTTACAAAATGTGTCATTTTGTTCACATATTAAGGGAAAGATAAGAAACCCCAATAACATCTTGTGATGATTGCCGAGCTGATTGTTGTTTGAAATGTTAAAGAAATCAAGACAGGGACATTAGCGGACCAGCGGACATCATGCGTCCGAAATTCCTAGCGGATATAGTAACAACTTGGAGAAGGCATGTCCAGAAGTTCATCCAAAGAAGTGCATGATGACATTCATGCCTGCCATCCGTCCTCCGCCCCCTCCCGAACAAAGGAAATCTTCTATGTCTTCCGCCCGTAAAGGAGATAAAAAAATCCGCATTTAAACTTTCTAAAGCGTATCTCCGGCATCTCATGATGAATATACGCCCTGGCGCGCGCGAGTCTGGACAATACAAAAAAACAAGGCATCCGTCGGGTGGATGCCTTGCCTGATGAATGATAACTGGATACGATCATATTAAAATCATTCTCCTGTTCTTCGTTCCGATGTTCATCTCAGATCAGAGTGTTGACAACCTTTTCCAGCAATGTGACAGGACCTTCGGACTTATCGTAATAATCCAGCGCGAGCGGAATGAGCCTGCGCTGCTTTTCAATCGGGTAGACGCTGCTGATGATGACCTTGCCTTCCGGATTGTATTCCTTGATGATATCGAAAAGCGCCTTCCCGTCGATACCGTCCATCTTGATATCGAGAAGGATCAGATCGATGTCCTCCCTGATCATGATATTGGTCGCCTCGGTCGCATTTTTGGCGCGGCGCACAATGATGCCCGCCTGTACAAATAAACGGGAATAAATATCCCGGATCCTGTCCTCATCATCGATGATTAAAATTTTCTTCACAATTTCCTCCTTTCAAAGGAAACAGCCGTAAACGCTTTGCTGTTAATCACATCAACTATTGGTGGAAGAAAATTCATTGAGAATTATTGAGGAGCTCGCCGGATTGGTTGGGAGTCTCTTGATGATCGGTTGGACGGCAAGGCTCGTCGGTTTCAGAC
>JAGNTT010000121.1 GCA_017987425.1 Candidatus Omnitrophota bacterium | reverse complement strand
ATCTCCACCAGAAATCCTGGTCAGGTTTAGATAACAATCTGGAAACAATACCGCTGACTCCCATGATGCGGCCATTAAACCAATACAACAGGACCGCAGCCAAACCGATCAGCATCCCGCCAATCAAGCCATGCGCATAAGATGCATTCATATCAAATCCCCTTGACCGCTTTGTATGTTTGATATCCGCCCGATAAATTGCGGCATTTGAAGCCGTTTTGCGTCAGAACTCGACAGGCCAAGTATCCCCGCAACCCAACCTGGCAATACGCGATGTATTCCTTCTCCTTATCAAGCCCGCTTAAGTGATCTCTTAGATCATCAATATTGATATTGACCGCGCCGGGGATCATACCCTCCGTGAATTCTTTGGCGGTTCTTACATCCAGTAAAACTTGATCTGTTTTCAGATCTTCAGAATGACAATTTGTTACATCCCCTTTAAGCATATTGACGGCAACAAACCCGAGGAAATTCACAGGATCCTTGGCAGAACCGTATGGGGGCGCGTAACATAATTCCAAATGCTCCAAATCATAAACGGTCATTCCGGCGCGCAAGGCAACAGCTAACACATCAATGCGCTTATCCACGCCCTCTTTACCCACCGCTTGAGCCCCCAATATCTTTCCATTCTGAGGATCAAATAATAATTTCAAACTCATCTGCGTTGCGCCGGGATAGTAACTGGCGTGATTATTCGAATGAATGTACACTTTCTCAAAAGGCATATTCAGTCTCTTTAATATCTTCTCATTCACGCCTGTCATACCGATCGTCAGATCGAACAATTTACAAATAGCCGTTCCCTGCGTTTTTTTATAAATAGAAGTACGGCCAAAAATATTATCCGCCGCGATCCGTCCCTGCCTGTTAGCAGGACCCGCCAGAGGGATCAACGCCTTTGTGCCTGTTACAAATTCATCCACCTCAACCGCATCGCCTACTGCGAAAATGCAAGGATCATTGGTGCGCATTTGCTCATCAACAACTATGCCGCCCCGTTGTCCTGTTTCCAATGCTGCTTCTTTGGCTAAACTGACTTCCGGCTTAACTCCGATGGCTAAAATAACCGCATCACAATCAATCTTCTGCCCATTGCTCAGTTCGGCAATGACACCTTCCGTCTTCGGATAAAAGCCTTTAACAGAAACCCCGAATTGAAGATCAACGCCATTCCTCTTGAGTTCCTGATGAAGAAAATACGCCATCTCCGGATCAGCCGGCCCCATCACTTGGCCGGAGAGTTCAATGATAGTCACCGCAACCCCGCGCTCACGCAAAGCCTCCGTCATTTCCAAACCGATATAGCCCCCTCCAACAACAACGACTTTCTTTGCCTTATTTTGATCAACCTTACTCTTGATCTTATCCATGTCCGGCAGATTACGCAGTGTCATCACTTGGGGAAGATCTAAACCCGGCATCGGAGGCTTGATCGGATCGGCGCCAGGACTTAAGATCAAAAAATCGTAAGACTCTTTTGTCTCCAGGCCGGTTAACAAATCTTTAACAATAATATTCTTTTGAAGCCGATCAATTTTAATAACTTCAGTCTTAATTTTTGTTTGAATGCGAAATCGCTTAAACAGGGAGTCCGGCGTCTGGACTATCAAATTCTCTCGCTCTTTAATCACGCCCCCGATATGATAGGGCAATCCGCAGTTCGCAAATGAAACATGCTCCCCGCGTTCGAAAATGATAATCTCCGCATTTTCCGATAATCTACGCGCCCTTGCTGCGGCCGAAGCCCCACCAGCAACACCACCGATGATCAATATACGCATATTCCTCCTATGTATTATTTAAGAATTTGTTTCATAACTTTACTTAACGAGTTAACCAATTCCTTACTGTTGCCTTTTTTAAACGCCTTCTGAACGCATTCTTCCATGTGATCCTGGACCAACATAGCCCCTAACTGACCTACGGCCGCACGTATGGCCGCGATCTGAATGACCACATCCGCACAATCACGGTCAGACTCGATCATTTTCTTAACACCATTGATTTGTCCGGATATTCTGTTCAAACGGCTGATTGCTTTATTCTTTATAATTTCTTCTTTATTCACATCACGACTCCTTAAAAGGGAATGTTGTTATACCCCCATGGGGTATATTACTTATAAACCTGAATAAGATGAGTGTAAAGCATTATTACTGGCGGCGCTCAAGCATTCTAGAAGAAACAGAAGAAACTCATTCAAAATTTATTGTTTTACAAACGCTAATTCCGTCGAGAATACTGGCGCCGCCGGCCGAATCATGCTCTAACCAGTTTCATCCATAGTTCGGCAGATACACTTTGTCATTAGTCAAAAATAATCGAACGTCCATTTTCGCAGTAAGCCCTTGAATCCATACCCAACTCAACTTACACTAAGACAAATGAGCATTTATCAATGTCAATCCATATCAAGAGGTGAACTTGGAGAATATCTGGGATAGCATATCTGAAAACCTGAAGGGCGCTTATCAGGGCGCTGAAAAACATCTCAAAGGGGATCTCGTCAAACTCGCAAGCCTCCCCCACATCCTCACCTTTCTCAAAGAAATCGATTCCGAAGGCCTGCTGTTACTTCTGGATCAGGCACGAAAAATCAAGAAACGCAAAAATCAGAAATTTCCTCCGATCAATGCGGACTTTTATGACATTCAGGCTCTATTGCCGGAAGAAGACCGTAAACTTTTGGCCCAGGTCCGTGAATTCATGCTGAAAGAAGTGGAGCCGATCGCCAATGAATACTGGGGTAAGGCAGAATTTCCGTTTCAAATTATTAACGGCCTTAAAAAGTTAAATATCTCCGGTTTAACCCTCGATAAATCGGTGGGCGGCCAGGAACGGTCGTATTTATTGGAAGGAATGATTGGCGAAGAGATCGCCCGGACCGACACATCCGTCTGCACATTTTGGGGCGTTCATTGCGGACTGGCGATGAATTCGATCGACTTATGCGGTTCCGACGAGCAGCGGCAGAAATTTCTGCCTGCCATGATAGCCATGGACAAGATCGGCGCCTTCGGGCTGACCGAACCCGATGTGGGGTCGGCCGCTTCGATGGGACTCAAAACGACCTGCAGACGCAACGGCGATACGTGGACAATCAATGGGCAGAAAAAGTGGATCGGTAACGCGACATTCGCCGATTACATCATCCTTTGGGCCAAAGATGAAGACGATCATCAGGTCAAAGGCTTTATCCTCGACCGTGAGACACCGGGGCTCACGACGGAAAAGATCGAACACAAACTGTCCCTGCGCACTGTTCAAAACGCGCTGATCACACTTAAAGATTGTAAAGTCACAGAAGAACGGCGCCTTCAAAAGGCAAACTCATTTAAAGACACTGCCGTCGTTCTTAGAAAAACGCGCGCCGGCGTCGCTTGGCAGGCAGTCGGCTGCGCCAAAGGCGCCTATGAAAATACGCTGGCATATACGATGAAGCGGGAACAGTTCGGACGGGCGATTGCCGGCTTTCAAATGACCCAAGACATGCTGGCGCAGATGCTCTCGCAACTGACGGCCATGCAATGCATGGTTGTCCGTTTGAGCCAGCTGCAGGACCTGGGAAAAATTTCCGACGAGCAGGCATCCCTGGCGAAAATATTGTGCACCGTCAATTGCCGGCAGATCACGAGCATGTCCAGGGAACTGATGGGCGGAAACGGCATACTGCTTTCGAATAATGTGGGACGCTTCCTGGCGGATGCGGAAGCCCTGTATTCCTATGAAGGAACGAAACAGATCAACAGTCTGGTCGTCGGCCGAGCCATCACCGGTATGAGCGCGTTTACTTAAAGATACAACTCTGTCCGTTATAAATTAAAGAATCCTTCAGCTTTATAGCCGAAGGATTCTTTTTTTCTACATGGGGCCGCTGGCTAACGATCGTTAGACAACATTTAATGGCTTCAACCGCTCCTAACGCATAACCAAAGACTCATGCCGAACCCAACAGTATCCATAAATACTTTAACCCTTTTTGAAATTGATCAGATCAATCTTGCTCGGTTCTGATGGAGGCAATGATCCCGTGTTTTTCGCAAATTTATTTTTATTTCGTTTTAATTCGAAATGACTCAGGAGAAGGTAAACACACGGAACCACGAATAGCGTAAAAAACGTGGAAACGATTGTCCCACCAATAATCGTAAGGCCCATCGGAGTACGGGTTTCCTGGCCGATGCTGTTGCCGATGATGAGCGGAAAGGCCGCAGCCACCGTAGCAACCGATGTCATCAAAACAGGTCTCAAACGGATGGGGCAAGCTTCCACCAGCGCGTCCTTGATGCTCTTGTCGGGATTCCTCTGGCGGATCTGATTGGTAAACTCGACGAGAAGAATAGAATTCTTCTTGGCAATCCCCATCAGCACAATGATCCCGATATAGCTGAATAAATTTAAAGACGTTTGTGTCATCCACAAGATCAACAATGCGCCTGTCAGACTAAAAGGCAGCGCCATCAACACGGTCACCGGATGTATAAAAGAATTAAATTGGATAGCCAGAATCATATAGGCCACCATGATTCCCATGATCAGCGCTCCGGTCAAACTTTTAAAACTATCCGTCAGGCCGGCCGAAGAACCTTCCAGCGTCAAATAATAACCCTCCGGCAAAATCTCCTTGGCAATTGTCCGGGCGCGGGCAATGACCGGCCCCTGAGAATTTTTTCCAGCGATATTGCCGAAAATACCGATCGCACGCTGACGGTTTATGCGCGTGATGGATTGATAAGATGAGGATTCCTTAATATCGACAAGCTGAGATAAGGAAACAAGATTTCCGAACTGATTTCTAACATATATTTTTTTGATATCTTCGGAAGAAGTTACATATTGCTGAGGAAGTTTAATACGAACATCATACCGTCTGGCATCCGCCGTATAACGGGTCTGGCGCATGCCGGCGATGGCGACATTCAATGTCCGCGCGACGGCATCGATCGATACTCCCTGGGACGCCATCTTCTCCCTGTTCGGACGGATGATCAGCTCCGGCAGCCCGGTCTTAAAATCTGTGTCCATTTCCTGAGCCAGACCTTCATCGGTCAGACGTTTAATGAACTCCTTGGACTTTTCATCGAGGACATTCAAATCAGGCCCTATCAGGTTAAACGATAGAGGATTAAGCCGGCCGCTGGTCAGATTACGCGCCGAAATGTCGCGCATTGTCACGCGGACACCTTCAACCTTTTTAAATTTGGGACGCAGCTCATCCATGACCTGCTGATGAGTTTTCTTTCTTTCCTTACGGTCCTTTAACGTGACCGGGAAAGACATCTGGTTGACTTCTGACGCGCCTCCTCCGCCTCCAATGGTCAAAAAGAAACCAGCCACCTCCGGCTGTGCGTTAATTATCTTCTCGAGTTCCAAAGACTTCGCGACTGTTTCATCCAACGATGTCCCCGGCGGTGTCTGGGCATTAATGAAAATAAAATTCTGGTCCTGGGTGGGAACGAATTCCTGCTTGACCTTTTTGACCAAAAACATTGAAACACTGAAAAGTATCAATGTCACGATGACAACCGTTTTCGGAACACCGACGATGACTTTTAGCCACCGCTGATAAAAGCGCGAGAATCCGCCAAAGATATTGTCCAGCCAATGTTCAAAACGTGAGGTTTTCGGTGAAACACCCAGGAGCGCGGCAGCCCGCATGGGCGTGATCGTTACAGCCTCCAAGAGAGACAGCAGTACCGCCGCCGACATGGTGACACCAAACTGATAAAAGAATTTTCCAATAATCCCATCCATAAAAACAACAGGCAGAAAAACGGCAACGACCGCGAAGCTCGCCGCTGTCGCAGCCGGAAGGATCTCAATCGCACCCTCATACGCCGCCTGGACGGGTGACTTGCCCAGTCTATAATGTCTGACGATGTTCTCCAGAAGCATGATGGCGTCATCGACTACAATAGAGACGGCCAATGTCAGAGCCAGCAGAGTAAACAGATTCAA
>JAGNTT010000120.1 GCA_017987425.1 Candidatus Omnitrophota bacterium | reverse complement strand
AGTCGGACCGTTCAATCTGAAGAATGACCGAATCGTTGATGGCTTCAAAATTGTGCGAGTGGTTTTCACCCGTGAGCGACGAGAGAAT
The DNA here is from genome assembly GCA_017987425.1 of Candidatus Omnitrophota bacterium. GTDB lineage: Bacteria > Omnitrophota > Gorgyraeia > Zapsychrales > Fredricksoniimonadaceae > JAGNTT01. Next base: position 5,877 of record JAGNTT010000120.1, on the reverse strand, counting down.
ACCGAAATGCATGCCCCGGTGGATGAACTCAACATTTTTTTTATCGCCGCGGGGAAACAGCGTATAGCAGTAAACGCGTCCGCTGATAAGGCAGTAAAACGCATCCGCCGGCGCCCCCTGCTTGCAGATCAGATCGCCTTTTTTATAATCAACGATTTTGGCTTTACGGGCGATGCGGTTCTGCTCAAAAAAATTCAAATGCTGAAAAATAGGGACTTGTTTGACAATCGACAGCTTATTTAGATATGACGGCATTGAGGTCATAGAATTCTCGTTGATCGTTGTTCGTTAGATCGTTGCTCGTATGAACAACGATCAACGATTCACGAACAACCTATTTAATAATTTCGTTCTCCATCCACTCAAATTCTTTAGCCAGAATTTTCTTGGCCAGTTTGAGCTGGGTCGCGTCATGATTTTGACTGCCTTCTCTAAAAATAGTCTCAATCCTCGCGCGGGCATCCAGGCAGAACGTATCGGCGAGATCAACGGCATTGGTCTGGCCCTTTTTAGCCAGCATCGCCGCATAGGAACAGCTTGCCGAGATCGCGAAAAGATCTGTGCCGATACTGACCACTCGATTCAATATACTCTGTTTACCTTCAAGCTTCTGCTGGTATTTGGCCATTTTATGAAATATATAACGGGCCAGACGTTTACTCGCGTCCTTCACGTATTCCATGTGATGATTGAGCGGCTCGGGGATATCCTGGCCTTGCGCAGACACCGACGGAAGCCATAGTTTGGGATACCACGTGGCGTAATAAAGCATCATCTTAACCCCGGCAGCAATCTTGGCGCCGATGGGTACTTTGGGACTGAGCAAAGGCTTCATGCGTCCGAGGTGAGGATCGAGCGCTTCACGCGCGATGAACAGGTGCATGATTTCGCTTGTTCCCTCAATGATTAAGTTGATACGCACGTCCCGCATGGTCCGTTCAACGGCCCAGCTGTGAACACCGCGGGCCTTCAGAGAATCGGACGATTCGTAACCCTGTCCTCCGCGGATCTGCAGGGTCTCATCGACGATTTTCCACGAATGAAGTGTGCAGAAATATTTGGCGATCGCGGCTTCGATGCGGATGTCGGCATGTTTGTCATCCGCCATGAAGGAGGTCAGCCATGTGATCGCATCCATCGCGAATGTGTGGCCGGCGATATAACTCAATTTAAGAGCTATGGCCTCATGTTCGCCGATGGGCGATCCCCACTGCTGGCGTTCGGTGGACCACTGGCGTGCCACATAAAGGCACCATTTGCCGATACCCGTCGAGGCGGCAGGCAGCGTTAAACGACCGGTGTTGAGCGTCATCAGCGCGAGTTTAAGCCCTTCACCTTCGCCGAGTATGATATTCTCACGCGGGACTTTCACGTTCTTGAATCGCAAGAGACCGTTCTGAATACCATGAAGGCCCATGAACGAACAGCGGTGCACAATTTCGAAACCGGGCGTTTTGGTCTCGACGATAAACGCGGTGATCTGTTTGATCTCCTTGCCCTTGACCATCTTGGGCGGAGTTACCGCCATGACTACTAAGACGTCGGCTATGACGCCGTTCGTACACCAGAGTTTTTCACCATTAATAATGAAATGTTGTCCGTCTTCGGTCGGGGTCGCGGTGGTCGTCATCTGACGCGGGTCGGATCCGACGCTCGGTTCAGTTAGCGCGAATGCCGATACTTTGCCTTCGGCAAACATCGGCAGATATTTTTTCTTTTGTTCTTCGGTCCCGAAAAGCTTCAAAGGCTGGGGCACACCGATGGACTGATGGGCGGAAAGCAAGACCGCGGTCGAACCGCAGTAGCTGGAAATCATGTGCATGACACGGTTGTAATTGACCTGGGTAAAACCTACCCCGCCGTATGTCGTGGGGATTTTGATGGCGAAGGCCCCTAATTTGCCCAAGCCTTCCATGACTTCTTTGGGGATCTGATAGGTGCGATCGACCTCATTAGGATCAAGTTTCTCGCGCAGAAACTTTTCCATCTTTTCCAGATAAACGTCGCCTGCTTTTTTATCTTCTTCAGTTTGCTGCGGAAAGGGATGAATGAGGTTAAAATTAACATCACCATGAAAAAGCTTAAGGGCAAAACTCGGGTGCTTCCACTCCTGTTCGCGGGCGTCTTCGGCGAATTCCAGGGATTTACGTTTTTCTTCACTAATATTCTTGTCAAACATGCTCATTAAAACACCCCTTTTCGAAAATGAAAGGATAATAGAAATATAGTAAACCGAAACAGGGTGAAACGAACTTTCGGAATTGCTTTGTAAATAGGCACTTATGTCATTCTATATAAAGTATAGGTGGCCTGTTCGTAAAAAGCAACCAGCGTGCCATCTATTTTATTGAGCTATTCGGAAGGGATGCAAGGGTTTACTGAATATATTTTTCAGCAATGGCGGGAATATCCTGGGCTGAAACGTGTTTAAGCCAGATGTTTTCTGGATAAATCATAATGTTCACCCCCATCTGACACTGACCGAGACACCTGGCTTGGGCAACCCGGACTTCAGGATGAAGTTTTTTATTCTTGGCGATTTCACGCAGCTGGCGAAATACATCTTCACCCTTGTGGTCGCCGCAGGAAGCCTTCTCCCCTTTGGCGTCATTGGTGCAGACAAAAATCTGGCGGCGGTATGGTGTCGGCTGTGAATCCATTATGTCTCCTTAACTGGGCGATCGTGGATGGTTGATGGTATATGGCAGATAGTAACCATCAACTATCCTCTATCAACCATCTCCCATTTATATAATTCTATCTCTGTACAACACGCGTTGCATGATTTTGGCATAAATCCGGAACGGCATGACGCGACGCAGCCCGAGCAAAAATTGAGTTTCCGCATCCGGAAAATTGCGGAACCGCGGACTTTTTTGATGGATCAGTTGTTCAACCATAAAGGCAATGCGGCGAGGGTCTTTATCGGTCTTACGGACATACTCCATCACCAACTTCTTTAAATGCTGGCTCATCTGAAAATACGGACTGCTCGGATCATCAAAATTTTTCCCATACTTCGCATTGTCGAAAAATATTTTTGTCTTGTACGTTCCGGGCTCGATCAGGCAGACGTCGATGTTAAACAGTTTGAGCTCGTGATGAAGACTTTCGGAAAAACCTTCCAGAGCCCATTTACTGGCATTGTAAGCCCCGAAACAAGGACTCGCGTTCAGCCCCGCGATACTGGAAATATTGATGATCCTTCCCTTACGCCGAGAACGCATAAGAGGAATGACGGCACGCGACACATTCTGCACACCGAAGAAATTCACTTCCATCTGCTGGCGGATTTCTTCCTCAGTCAAATCTTCAAAGAACCCGCCCAAACCGTAACCGGCATTATTGACCACGGCATCCAGATATCCGTGATCACTGGCAATAGTTTTAATGACCGTTGAAATAGTGGCGGATTTTGTGACGTCCAGCTCGAGGACTTTTAACTTGCCCTTTTCATTGGCGGCTTCCGAAATCAAAAAATCTTTTTTGCGCATATCGCGCATCGTCGCATAGACGTGATGGCCTTTGGCGGCAAGATGCACGGCGGTGATGAATCCAAAACCGCTGGATGTGCCGGTAATGAGGATGACTTTGGGGGTCGGATTGGGCATATTGAATCGTAGGGGCGCACGGCCGTGCGCCCCTACATATTAAATATCCGTCGATTTCTGGATCATCATGCAGTCAACCAGAGTCAAAGCAATCATCGCCTCAACGACCGGAACCACACGCGGACAAAGACAGGGATCGTGGCGTCCCTTAACCTGCACGTCCGTCTCTTTAAGATCGGTCGTGATCGTTTTCTGGAATTTGGAAATCGACGAAGGCGGTTTGAGCGCAAGACGCAAAACAATAGGCTCGCCGGATGAAATACCGCCTAAAATTCCGCCGGAATTGTTTGTTTTGGTGGAGACTTTTCCGCTCTTGGAAGTAAATACATCATTGTTCTGTGAACCGCGCATTTTGGCGACTTTGAAACCGGCGCCGAATTCGATGCCTTTGACGGTCGCGATGGATACAAGCGCTGAGGCCAGACGCGCGTTTAATTTATCGAAGGCCGGATCGCCCAAGCCAGGCGGGCAATTAGTCACAACCGCTTCAATGATCCCACCGACCGAATCGCCGTCCTTGCGGACTTCTTCAATCAGCTTGATCATTTTCTCGGCAGCCGCCAGATCAGGCGCGCGCACAAGATTCTTCTCGATGACTTTGTAGTCGATTTTTTCAGCGTAAATGTCGCCGACCGCAAGCGTGTAGGCAACGACACTCACTTTATTCTTGGCGAGGATCTTTTTGGCGACCGCGCCGGCCGCGACACGGCAGGCAGTTTCACGTCCGGATGAACGTCCGCCTCCGCGGTAATCGCGAAAGCCGTATTTGGCCAGATAGGTATAATCAGCATGACCGGGACGAAAAAGATCTTTGATGTTGCTGTAATCTTTGGAGCGCTGATCTTCGTTGCGGATGATCATCGCGAGCGGCGTGCCGGTGGTTTTTCCTTCAAAAACGCCGGAGAGTATTTCAACCTTGTCGGATTCCTGGCGCTGGGTCACGATCTTGCTCTGACCCGGACGGCGGCGGTCGAGATCAACCTGAATATCCGCTTCGTTCAACGCAATCTTGGATGGAACACCGTCAATAATCAGACCGATAGCAGGCCCGTGGCTTTCGCCGAAAGTGCTGACTCGAAATAACTCTCCGAAGGTATTACCTGCCATAGGCGTTGTTCGGGAATCGTTGCTCGTTGATCGCAATCAGAGTCGTTTGATTAAAGTTGTTATCATCCTCGACTCATGATCGATCTTTTCGATCAAACAATTCCGAATCTCCTCGCTGATATATTTTAGATCAAAAGAAATTTCAACCTGTGTTTCTAATTCTGCACATGAACCCAACGCTATATATAGAAACCTTCTGTACTCATTATTTTGAAAACGATTAAATCCTTCTGCAATATTGGACGGAATTGAAACAGCGGCTCTTTGCATTTGTGAAGCCAGACCAAAACGTTCGGCAGGCGGAAAATTCTTCGTGACATCGTAAACATGCAGAATAATCTGTTTGCCTAAAATCCAAATATTCAGATCACGAAAATTTTTAATTTTCAAAAAGCCCCCCTTTTTTTAAAAAGATTGGGGGAATCTTTCGAACAACAATCAACTATCAACGATCAACTATCAACGAACAACGATCAACAAGCAACAAATTTAATCGCCGTCGGTGATCGCACCCACCGACGCCGAACTCACCTGCTTGGCATATTTGGCCAAAACCCCGCGCGTGTAACGCGGCGCAGGCTGTTTCCATGACGACAAACGTGATTTGATTTCATTGTCCGGGATATTTAAATTCATCTGACGGCTCTGGGCATCAATCGTGATGGAATCTCCGTCCTTCACGATCGCCAGAGGACCGCCCGCGTATGCTTCCGGCGTGATGTGGCCGACCACAAATCCGTGGCTGCCGCCGGAAAAACGTCCGTCGGTAATCAAAGCGACATCCTTACCCAACCCCTTGCCCATGATGGCGGAGGTCGGCGAAAGCATTTCACGCATGCCGGGACCGCCTCGGGGACCTTCGTAACGGATAACGATGACGTCGCCCTTTTTAATAGAACCGTCTAAAATTTTCTTAAGCGCGGACTCTTCCGATTCAAAGACGCGTGCCGTTCCGGTAAAACTCAAACCTTCCTTGCCGCTGATCTTCGCGACCGCACCCGCCGGAGCCAGATTGCCGTACAGGATAACCAGATGGCTTTCTTTCTTAATCGGATTATCGAGAGGACGGATGATCTCCTGCTTCTTGGGATATGGCTTCACGCCTTTTAAATTCTCACGCAATGTTTTTCCGGTGACCGTCAGGCAATCGCCATGAAGC
>JAGNTT010000015.1:17407-22790 GCA_017987425.1 Candidatus Omnitrophota bacterium | reverse complement strand
GGAAAGGGTCTCCTGCAGAGATTCTGGATTCTTCGAAGGCAAAGGTCGGGCATTTTGATGTCAACCGGCTGAAGCTTACTGTCGATGTTCCTGAAAAGAAGTTTTTGGTGTACACCGACGGGTTTACGAAGCATTGGAATGTAACGGTCAACGGCAGGGAAGAAAAACTCATTCGAGCGCAGGGGGCGTTTAAAGGTGTTTGGCTTTCTCCTGGTAAGAATTCCATTGAGTTCCGTTATGAACCGCCCGGCGGCGGATGGATTTATCTGCTGGTGACTGTATCGCTCTTGCTATTCGGGGCCGCGGTTGTGGCAACGGCGCGCCGCGAACGGAATTGGCCGTGGATGGAGACGGGAGCATGAAGGTTCCCTCGGCGGTTACATATGTATTGAGCCGGGCGCTGTGGCTTTATCTGGCTGTTTTGGTTGTGTTTGCGGTGTCGGTCGATTACAAAAAAGCCCAATACAAACGGGCCCGGTATCTGCTGGGTGTCTTTTACAATGAGCAGCTTCAGAATTACTCTGACGGGATTGTTTATTTCGATTATCTTTCGCAACTTAGGCCTAAGGAGGCGCGCAATTATTTCCTTCTTGGATATTGCTATTTGTACCTTCAACAATATGATAAAGCTTTGATCTATTTCAAACGGGCCCTGGTTTTGGGGCCGGGCAATCCGCTTTGGGAGCAGTATCTCGATTATGCCCAAAGCAAAGCGGCCAAGGACGGGCGCGATGTTAGAATTCCCGAAGGAATCATTGATATTCCGCTGGAATGAGGGAGAGGTAAAGTCAGGATGTCTGGAGTGAAAAATCTGAATATCAGCGCGCAGCGGAGCAATTTAATTTGCTTCGCGCTGTGGGCATTGGTCGAGGCGGTGCAGTGGATCATCGTTGTTTCTTTCATCTTCAGTTTTATTCCGATGAAACCTCATCCGTTTGCCACCAATCTATTCGAAATGCACCGCAAAGGTGTTCAGCCCGAAAGGGAGATGTCGTTTTACCGTCTGTTTGTCGTGATGGCGGTCGGTCTGTATGCGTCTTCTTTGTTTCTCTTCCGCCGCCGACTCGATGAAGCTGAATACTCCCGGAAAGTTCTGCATTTGACTGCGGTCAATGCCGTGCTCATTTTTGTGCAGCTCTTCGCAATCTTCAAGATTTTCGTCCTGGGCAATCCCGGATGGGCGAGGTATATCCTGTATGCCGGGCTCGCGGCCGCCGTCGTGACGCGTGTGTTCTGGCCGGAGATACGCACATGGGCCCCTCAATTGTATGCGCGCTTCGTCGGCGCCCCGGTGGGCGTTCTGTATTCCCGCATCGGTGACGCGGTATTTGTTTGCTTCATCGGTCTTTTGATTTTTGTTCCGGACATGACCAAAGTCCTCGCGCGTATGTTTACCCGCGACGAGTTTTATCACATCGACAGTCTTTTGATGGCGCCGGGATGGGCGCATTTGAATGGTCTTGTTCTGAACAAGGACGTCACGAGCCAGTACAGCGTCCTTTTGCCGTCGATCATCAGTCATATTGCCCAATGGATCGGCGGGTTTAATTATCATAATGTCGTCGCGATCCTGATCGCCGGCACGATTCTGTATTTTATCGGGCTTTATTTCTTTCTTAAGCGCTGGCTTGAGAGCGCCTTGATCGCCGCCTTCGGGGTTCTGCTTGCGATCAAACTGCAGATGTTCCATTGGGGAGTTTCGCCGCTGATCTGGCAGTTCCCGAGCGCCACGGTCATCCGTTACGTCTTCGACATTCTGGCGCTGTGGCTTGTGTGGCAGCATTGTTCGTCTGGAAAGCGCGGATATCTCTGGGGCGCCGCCGTTGTCTGCGGCGTTGCCTGGGCGTACATGTGCGACACGGGCCTTTATCTGACCGCCGCGTTTTACGCGTATCTTGTGGGCGATGTTTTTCTGTCGCAACCGGGCAAAAAGCTGCTGCGTGATTTTAAATCAGTAGGAAGTTTGATCGGATTGTTCCTTCTGCCGATCTTCGTCGGGTTCTTCGTCCTGTTCTGTTTCGAAGGAAGCTGGGTCTTTACGTCACAGTTCCGCGCGAACGCCGGTGAGTTCGCGGGTTTGTTCCTGCAGGGCTGGGGCGCGCTTCCCATGTATGACGGGCTCAAAGACCGCCAGTTCTTCGCGTTCATCATGGGATTTGTCATCCCGTTGGTATATACCGCGACGGCGCTTATGGTAGGGGCATTGTGTTTTTTGCGGCAGATCGACCGCCGGAATTTTTTTGTCGTCGTCATCTGCATCTACGGTCTGGGCCTCTATCATTATTTCATCAACCGTTCGGCAGTCAGCAGTTATTACGTCGGCGGGATTCCCTTTGTGGCCGTTATCTGTTATTGGCTTAAGTCCGTCACAGCCACATTAGGTTTCCGCCTGCAAAGTTTCATCAGGCTCGCGGCATTCGTTGTGATGGTCCCGGCCTTGATGACCAGTTATCTGATGACGCATTATCCCAACGTTTTTGGATTGTCCGGTAATGAATGGGAGGAAGAGACCCTGTTTTACAAACAGGAATTTAATCTGAGCCAGGACGCGCAGTTGATCGCCCGGTTGACAAAACCCGACGAGCGCGTGGCCTTGATCAGCAGTTTTGAGACGGCAATCCTGATGGAGGCCAAACGCAAGCCGTTCTATTATTATTTCCCTCTGGTTGAGTCGATCCACATGCGTCTGGCCGGATTCCGGGGAACGTATCTGCACACCCGTGACCGTATGAAAAAGACGGTCGAACAGATGAACCGTGAGAAACCGGCCTATATTTTTATTGAACGCAAATTGTTCAAACGCAACATTCCGCCGGAATTTTACGAACTGCATCAGACGCTCGAGATGCTGATCAAGTATGTCGATCTCTATTATGAGCCGTCGGAAGACGGGTTATATTTAATGGCTTTGAAACGGAAGAAATAATATTGTAGGGGCGGTTATTAACCGCCCGAAATTGTGGGCGATCGGTGATCGCTTCTACGGTCACAATATTAGGAATAATATGAATGGTTTAAAACGCTGGATAGAACGATTACCCCCGCAGACGGAAGCCGCGGCGCTGCTGACTTTTGTCGTGCTGTCATTCAGCGTCCAGATCCTGCTGGCCGTGCAGTGGTTTTTCGAACGCGTTCCCATGAAGGTATCTTTGGCTTCTCAAGTCTTCCCGGAATGGATGAAGCTTTTGCGGCCTGAGCGGGAAATGATGCTCTATCATGTTTTCCTCGGTGTTGCGGTTGTCCTGCAGATATTGGTCTTCTGGCTCTGCCGCAACAAACTCACCGACCGTGATTTCATTAACCGCCTGAGACGCTTCGCATTGGTTGAAGGTCTTCTTGTATTTCTGCTCGTCGATACTTCCTACAAAATGATCGTTTATGATTATCAGCCGGAACTCGCCCGCCGCTGGTTTCAGATTCTTTTGGTGCTGGCCGCGGTCAACAAAGTATTCTGGGGATTCATCCGCCAGACGATCAGCATGGTCTGGGAATTTCTGACGGAGGAGCGCAACGCGCCGGTTCTTCGGCGTGTCTGCGACATTCTGTTTCCGCTTATCGTGGTCGCCTGCCTGTTTATCCCGAATCCCGAGGCGGTCGTCGCCCGTATGTTCATCGGGGAGCAGTTCCATCACAACGACAGTTTTGTTTTCGGACCGGCCTGGGCGTATCTGTCGGGATGCGTGCTGGACTTCGATGTCATCAGTCAGTATGGGCTCGGGATGCCGGTCATTATCGGGCTTCTGGCGAAATGCTTAGGAGGCTTCAGTTATCTGAACGTCGTCGTGGTCATGATAGGAATGGTTATTCTTTATTTTGTGTTGTTCTATATCTTCCTGCGTTTGTGGACCAAAAGCGCGTTGTTGGCGCTGGCTGCGGTTTTGTTCGCGATCAAAGTCCAGATGTTCCATACCGGCGTTTTCCCGTTTGTGTTCACATACGGAAGCGCCTCGGTGATCCGCTATTTCTTCGATATATTTTTTCTGTATGCGGTGTGGTTTCATCTGCGCAGCGGGCATAACAGATGGCTCACGGTGGCGGCGGTCAGCTGCGGTGTCGGGCTTTTCCATATCACGGCCGAGGGGATTTATCTGACGGCGACTTTTTATTTTTATCTCCTCGTCAGCTGGCTGGGGGGATGGCTTCGTAAAGATATCTTTACATCTCCGCTGAAGCTGCCGGTTGCTGCCGCGTTTGGGATTCTGGTTCCGTGCACGGCCGCTCTGCTTTTATTCTCCACCACCGGCAAAGTGATGTTCACGGCGGAATTCTGGCATAATACCGGCGAATTCATCGAATATTTTTTAAGCGGCTTCGGGCTCACGCCGATCTATGAGAGCCTGAAGAACCGGTTCTTTCTGGCCAATCTCATGGGATTTGTGATTCCTCTCGTTTATGTGTTCACACTTCTGGTTGTCGGCGGTATGATTTACTTCCGGAAGCTCGATAAGCAGCATCTGGTGGTGGTCATTATTTGCATTTACGGTTTGGGGCTTTACCATTATTATATAGCTCGATCAGCTGTTACAAGCTATTACGCGGTGGCGCTCCCGTATGTTTTTATTTTGGCGTACTGGACGGCGCAATACACGGCGCGTTTGGCGAAAGATAAGGCGTTGAAGAACGCGCTGGTGTTGCTGGCGGTGAGTGCTTTTTCGCTGGCGACGACGCACGATTTCGTGGCGTATCCGAATATGTTTAATCCTTCACGGAATCCGATGGTCGATCCGATTGTCGTTCAGCCGCTGCCGAACAGCCGGATGTCTTATTTCAACCATCTGTTCATTCAGTATCCCGACGCGTATAAATTTCCGCTCAATTCGTTGGGAACGGCTGATGAGGACATCCGCGTGCACACGGATTTTTCTTCGGATGATGAGCTGATCGCGTATTACCGCAGGGAATTTGATTTTGCCGAGGACGCCAAACTCATCGCCGATCTGACGCCCGCGGGCTCGAAGGTGCCGGTCTTAAGCAGCTTCGAGATCAAGATGCTGGCGCAGTCGAACCGCAAACCGTTCTTTTACTATTATCCGATGGTGATTTCGCGCCCGCTTCATATGCGGATGTTCGTCGTCAACAGCGTGTATACGACAGATCAGCTTAAGAAAACCATCGATCAGTTTGAGACCGCCAAGCCCGAATATGTGTTTATGGAAAAGATCTTTCTTAACAATGTCGTTCCCCAGGCGTATTTTTACGATTCGCCGGGTTTCATGCCGGTCCTGGATTATGTTCTCCGGAATTATGAACCGTCTGCTTACGGAAAGTTTCTGGTTGCCATGAAGCGCCGGGCTTCCGCGAAATAATAAAGGAGTTAAGTCATGCCTACGATTGATGAATTCAAGAATTTTCAGTTTGTCGTTGCCCAGATCAAGGAGGTCAA
>JAGNTT010000015.1:14818-17307 GCA_017987425.1 Candidatus Omnitrophota bacterium | reverse complement strand
CTTACGGAAAGTTTCTGGTTGCCATGAAGCGCCGGGCTTCCGCGAAATAATAAAGGAGTTAAGTCATGCCTACGATTGATGAATTCAAGAATTTTCAGTTTGTCGTTGCCCAGATCAAGGAGGTCAAAGAACACCCGAATGCCGACCGTCTTTTTGTTCTGAAGGTCGACACCGGCACCGAGGTCAAACAGCTGGTGGCGGGGATCCGTAAATCTTACACGCCCGAGCAGCTTGTGGGCCGCAGGGTTGTGATCGTTAATAATCTGGAACCGGCGGTGATCCGCGGGGAGGAATCCCGCGGCATGATCCTGGCTGCATCCGATGAGAACGGCGTCTCTGTGCTCGCGCCGGACCGCGACGTGGTGCTGGGCAGCATCGTTAAGTAAGTGGTCAGTGGCCAGTGGCCAGTGTCAGTGATCAAGGAAACTCGCTTCCGACTGGAAGATCGCTATCTTTATGTAGGGGCAGGCCCCTGTGCCTGCCCAAAATTAGGGCGGGCAGAGGCGCCCGCCCCTACGCACATGAATAAAACCATAAAGGAGGCATGTGAACAGCTCGAAGATTGGGTCCTGGGTGGTCGGTGTTTTAGTGGTGATTGCGGTATTAATTACAGCTCGGCAGTATCTTGAAATCGCAAGTGTGACCAAGGCAGTTTCTTATGAGAGCGTTCCATTTAACAGACCTTTGCCTGCGGCTGATCTCAAGTTTTTGTTTCTGGGCGACAGCACGGCCGTCGGAACGGGAGCGCTCAGCAATCAGCTGAGCACCGCCGGGTATTTCGGTCAGGATTTTCCGCTTGCGGAGGTCATTAATTACGGGGTTAACGGCAAGAGGATCCGTGAACTTCTGACGGATTTGGAGACGAAAAAGTTCGGGAATTTTAATCTTGTGGTCATCCAGATCGGCGGTAACGATATTATGAAGTTCACGCCGTATAGCAACATCGAAGATGATCTGCTCAAAGTCATTCAGAAGGCTAAGACCTTCGGCCGTCATGTGGTAATCCTTCATTCGGGGAACGTTGGGACCGCTCCCATCTTTCATTGGCCGTTTGATTACATAATGACACAACGCACCCGCAAGGTAAGAGAGATCTACATGAGAAGCGCGAAAACCCTGGGTGTGATCTATGTCGATCTGTTTGCGGAGAAAAAAGATGATGTGTTTCTGACAGATGTTACGCGTTATTATTCGTCCGATTTCCTGCATCCCAGCGGCGACGGGTATCGGTGGTGGTATGACCGCATCGTCGAAACACTCAAGCAGCACGGGGTGATTCTCTATCAAAAGCCCTATGAAAAGCCTACAATTTGATCAATTTGTCCCGTCTGATGTCTGCCTGAAATGCGACGGGTGCTGCCGTTTTAAAGAGCCTGGAACGATCTGGCGTCCGAAATTATCCGATGAAGAAACCGCCGCGGTCAAAGCGTCCGGCCTGGCGGAAAAAATTCTCTCCGCCGATACGCTGGATACCAACCAGTTCATCCGCACCAAGCCCGGCTGCGGGGAACATTTATGTCAGTTTTTCAATCCCGCCGACCATAGCTGCGCGATCTACACAGCCCGGCCTTTCGAATGCGAACTTTATCCGTTCTTAATTTCCCGGACGGAGAAGGGCACCGGACTTTACATCCATCTGAATTGTCCACATGTGCAGTCCAATCATCACAATTCATTCATGAGCCAGTACATCACGCACCTTAAGAAATTTCTGAAACGGCCGGATGTCCACGCCTTTCTTGTTCGCAACCGCCATCTTCTGAACGATTATTCCGCTTATCAGGATGAGCTTGAGTTCGTTTTTCTTCTGGAAGGTGTTTGAAGATGACGGATATCAAGAAGCTCCTGGCACAGAGGGAGGTGTTCAATGATTACGTCTCCCGCCGTCCGCTCCGGCTTTCCGCATATCATTTCTCGTCGGTATTTCTGTGGAAAGACTTCTTTACGTTTGAATTTAAAATGATCGACGGATATTTGTGCGTCTTCGCCCAGCATGTTTTCGGGAACTTTTTATATCTGCCTCCCTTGGGTGCGCCGCTCAATGCTACGATTATCGATAAATGTTTTATGCATATGAACAGCGTCAATTCCAGGGCAACCTTTTCACGTATTGAGAATGTCTCCGAGGAGGATTTAAAACTGTTCGATCCCAAGAAGTATAAGTTTACGGAGAAATCACGGGAATACTGTTATGTAAAGGAAGATCTCGTCGGGCTCAAAGGCAACGCCTACAAATCCAAGCGGTCGAGTTATAACCAATTCGTAAATCATCACGTCCATGAACTTGCCGCTTTCGACCGTAAATGGACGGATGATTGCGCATGTTTGTATGATGCCTGGTCAGCCAACCGCAGGGAGCGGACCAGCGATGAAATTTACCGGACTATGCTCGATGAAAACAGGGGTGTGCACCGCCTTATTTTTGATTATTACGACGAGATCGGGCTTGAAGGAAGGGTCGTTTTACTGGACGGAAAACCGCAGGCATA
>JAGNTT010000015.1:0-14718 GCA_017987425.1 Candidatus Omnitrophota bacterium | reverse complement strand
CCAGCGATGAAATTTACCGGACTATGCTCGATGAAAACAGGGGTGTGCACCGCCTTATTTTTGATTATTACGACGAGATCGGGCTTGAAGGAAGGGTCGTTTTACTGGACGGAAAACCGCAGGCATATACTTTTGGTTATTCCTTGAATGAGGACAGTTTTTGTGTTCTAGTAGAGATAACCAATTTGGATATCAAAGGTCTGTCGGTTTATCTGTTTAACCGATTCTGTGCGGATGAACGATTGCAGCAATACCGTTTCATCAACGTCATGGATGATTTTGCCATGAACAATATCGCCCGGACCAAACAGTCATTTCACCCCAAGTTTTTATACCCTTCATATGTCGTTACAGAAAGGCCGTAGATGATCAAAATCAAAAACACCGAGTTTGTCGTATTCGACGTCGAAACCACTGGGCTTTTCCCTCTCGACGGTGACAAGATCATTGAGATCGCCGCCATTAAATATAAAGACCTTCAGCCCGTCGCGACGTTTCACTCGCTCATCAATCCCATGCGTAATGTTCCGGCGAGCGCCACCAACGTGAACCAGATTTCCGACGAGATGCTTATCGATGCTCCGACGGCGGAAGAATTTCTTCCCGGCATCATCGATTTTATCGGAGGCGGATGTGTCGTCGGTCATAATGTGAAGTTCGACCTTAATTTTTTATGCTATGAGCTTTCTTTATTCGGCCGCAGACTGCGCGAAGAAACGCCCGCGCTCGACACGCTTAAAATGGCCAAGTTTTTGATTCCTTATTTATCAAATTATAAGTTAAGTCATATTGCCGGTGCCCTCGGGGTGACGATCGGAGAGACTCATCGCGCCTTATCTGATTCGAAACTGACTGCGGATGTTCTTATCAAGCTTATGGAGATGGCCCAGGACCGTAACATCGAAGATCTTCAGGAATTCTGCCGTCAGTTTTCCGTCGAGAAGCCGTCTTTCCGGCTTGCCGCCCAGGTCACCCAAGACATGCTGTTTTAATAACCCCAGCTTCTAGTGCCTCAGTTCACAAAAGACGGACTGGGGCACCTGTAGCCGGGGCGCTGGGGACCCCATGATTACCAAATCTTTTGATTTTTCAAACGATGTATTCGAGCTTTTCTTGCTGTTTAAGGAAGAGCCTCACCTTTTTTTTCTGGACAGCAGTCTCACCACATCCGCCAACGGTCGTTATTCATTCATAGGTTTTGATCCTTTCGAGATCGTTGAAGGCTCAGACATTGAATCTTTTAAAAAATTCAAAGCGCGATTTTTGCATCTGCAGCAGGCCTGCGGCCCTTCGGTGGTCCCTTTGCAGTCTGGCGCCGTCGGCTATCTGAGTTACGATCTGGGAATGTTGTTTCAGAATGTTCCGTCGAGAAAGAACGGGCTCTGCTCGACTCCGTTATTTCATTTCGGTCTTTACGATGTCATTCTCACCGTCGACCATTTGGATCAGAAACTGCATGTCACCTCAAGCGGTTTTCCCCAGACGGCACCCGGGCCGCGTCGTGCGAGAGCAGAGGAACGGCTGAACATCGTTGTTGAGAAATTGGCCGGACTTGCGGCGGTCATCCCCTCGTTGAAAAGAAATAGGGATTATGCGCTTCCGGACCCGATTTTTACGAGCGATAATACGCGATGGCAGTATGTGGCTGCGGTCGAGCGCGCGTTGAAGCATATCCATGAAGGCGACATTTATCAGATCAATCTTTCCCATAAAGTCGTGACGGAGCAGACATATTCTCCGTCGGACATCAAGGCTTGGGAGATGTATGAATTCCTGCGCGAACTTTCCCCGAGCCATTTCAGCGCTTTTCTGGATGCCGGCGGTCATCAGATTTTAAGCACATCGCCCGAAAGATTTTTGTGCCTGAAGGACGGGGTCGCCCAGATCCGTCCGATGAAAGGCACTCGTCCCCGCGGGAGATCTCTCGAGGAGGATTCCTCATTACGCCAGGAGCTGATGCACAGCACCAAAGAAATCGCCGAACTTCTCATGGTCACCGATCTTGAACGTAATGATTTGGGGAAGGTGTGCGATTTTGGTTCGGTCAAGGTCAAGGAAATGAGAACAATCGAGGAATACAAGACTGTTTTTCAGGCCACGTCCACCATTGAAGGAAGATTGCGGAAAGACAAAACATGTTTCGATTTGATCGAGGCGTGTTTTCCCGGAGGTTCGGTGACAGGCTGTCCCAAAATCAGCGCCATGCGCATCATCGACGAGCTTGAACCAGGCAGCCGCGGAATTTATACCGGAGCCTTCGGATATATTGATTTTTCCGGCAATTTGGACTTTAATATCCTTATCCGTACCCTGCTTCTTAACGAAGGAAAAGTTTCCTTTCATGTCGGCGGCGGAATTGTCGCCGATTCCATTCCTTCGATGGAATATGATGAAACTTGGGTGAAAGCGAAAGCGCTTATGGAATGTCTCAGGGCGTGTCAGGCAAGGAGGGGATTATGAAATGCACTGTTTTTATCGACGGTGAGTTTCTTGTCAGGGACGACATCTTTCTCGAATCTATGACCCCGGGCATTTTTGAAGCCCGCGGTGTATTTGAAACAGTACGCGTCGAAGAAGGCCTGCCTTGTTTTCTGGACCGCCACATCACCCGACTCAAGCAGGGCCTTAGAGTTCTTAACATCCGTTTTCCATACACCATTAAAGACCTCCAGGCTGTCATCCACAAAGTTCTGGTTTTCAATCAACTGAAAAACGCGCGTCTGCGCCTCATGGCCTATCAAAAAAACGGCGCTTTCAGTCTGGCGGTTCTCGCCATGCCCCGCAAGGTCTTGACCGACCGCGAGTATACGCTCGGATACAATGTCACAGCGGTATCCTGTCCAAGCCGCACGCAGAAATATGCGTGCGTGAAATCTCTCGATTATGTCCGTTACCGCGAGGCTTACCAGAAAGCGGCGGCCCAGGGGTTTCAGGAAGCTTTTTTAGTCAATGCGAAAGGTTATGTGTTCGAGGCCAGCCGGTCGAATGTGTTTTTTGTCAAGAACAGCGTCCTGCATACGCCGTCTCTGACGCTCGGATGTCTGGAAGGCATCACGCGCCGCGCGGTGATGGAATGCGCGCGCGACCGCAAAATAGCTGTCAAGGCCGTCAAACCCAAACTGACTGATTTCTTAAGCAGCGATGAGGCGTTTTTGACGAATGCCATCTTGGGGATCATGCCCATTACCCGGATCGATTCGAAAACAATCAAGCTGGGCCGCATCGGGGATCTCACGTACCAGCTCCGCAGTTGGTACCGGAAAAAATGCCCGGCTCGAGTGTCGGCCTTAAGTCCTCTAACTGCCTCTGTTTAGGGCTTTATACCAATCTATTTGCTCATTTAACCCGCCGAGTAATTTCTTGCCGTTTAAGTACTGTCCCGCTATAATGGGGCCGTATGAAATCAAGAAAAATAGTATTGATACTAGTTCTATCAATGCTTACATTGAGTATTAAAAATTCTTTGGCTCAAGATAACGCCAAACTGTCGGAAGTTGAACAGGTTAAGTCCGAACTGTTCGAAGAAACCGCTCAGATTTCAAGTGTTCCAAACTATCGGCCCCAGTGGCAGGAAGATATGATCACCGTGCAGCTGCAGGCCAATAATTTGATGGCTCAGAATATACGGTTGAGCCTTGAGCAGAAAACCCTTCAGAAAGAGATATTGAACCTGGAAGCTAATCTTCAGGACAAGCAAAAGAAAAACAGGGAACTCCGGATCAAAATCGGCGGGCATCAGGCCCTTCTCGATGAGAAAGCATGGAAGACCAAAACTTCCGTCGACGACCGCCGGCAGCAGGAAGATCTGAGCCTAAAGAACAGTGAACTCAAGGATTATGAATCGAAGATTAAATATCTGGAACAGAAAATTGAAGTTGCGCGGCTGAAGCTTAAACTGATGGGTGTTGAAGATAACTCAGACAAGTTATTGGCCGTACAGGAAGAACGCGACATTCTCGAAGCCCATATCATCGGTCAAAGGGAAAAGGAAGAAGCTTTAAGGGACAACATTCGGAAGTTCAGGGATGAGCGTAAGCCGATCGATCCGGCTGTCGCCGTCCTCAGAGATGAAATCGATGCTCTGCGCAAAGCGATTGTTGCATTGGAAACAAAGAATAAGATGATTGCCTCACAGACGGGGCCGACTCCGGAGGAACAGATCAGAATCCTGACCAAACAGCAGGAAGGTATGGCGATCGACAACGCTCAATTGAAAGCCAAGATCGATAAATACAAAAAAGATCAAAAGATGGGCATCGAAAACCACCGTATCAAGAATTTGGTCGAGGCCATCTCCGCCGTTGATGCGGCTAATAGCGGTTTGACTGATGAGATCGGTTATTTACGTGAAAATATTGCGATCCTTAAAAATCGAGTGAAGCGGCTGAATCGTCAGGCTGAGTCGAAAGAAAACGTGAACAATAATGCCAAATAAGGAGTTATGTATGGATGAAATTCTGGAGGTTCTCGCAAAGGACGCCAGGCGGACGCCGCAGGAGGTTGCCAAGCTCACCGGCAAAAGCCTCGAGGCCGTCAAGAAGGCGATCAAGGAGCATGAAGACAGCGGTGTCATCATGCAGTACAAAACAGTCATCAATCGCGAACTTCTTCCGGGTACCAACAGCAATGTGCGCGCCCTGATCGAAGTCGGGATCATGCCTCAGAAGGACGTGGGCTTTGATTCGATTGCCGAACGAATCTACAATTTTCCGGAAGTCAAAAGCTGTTATCTGGTCTCCGGCGGATACGATCTTTTGGTTGTCGTCGAGGGTGATTCTATTCAGATGGTCGCCGAATTCGTCGCTTCCAAGTTGTCTCCCATGCCGAACGTCCGTCAGACCGCGACGCATTTTCTCCTCAAGACCTATAAAGAAGACGGTCAGGTTTTCAAACGCAGCATCAAACATAAACGTTTAAACATTTCGCCGTAATCCGTAAGAAGGAATCAAGAATGCAGATATCCAAGTGCGTACAGGAATTAGCTCCGTCGGGGATCAGGGCTTTCTTCGATCTTGTCCTCGGTATGAAGGACGTCATATCGCTCGGAGTCGGCGAGCCCGACTTTGTCACGCCGTGGCACGTCCGCGAAAAGGCGATCTCATCGCTCGAGCAGGGATCGACATCATACACATCGAATAAAGGCATGCCTGAATTGCGCAAGGCCATCGCCGAACATCTCAAGAAAAAATACAAGCTGGATTACGATTACGAAGAGCAGATCCTTATTACCGTCGGGGTGAGCGAAGGTCTCGACCTTGTTATGCGCGCGGTCCTTAATCCCGGCGACAAAGTGATCATCCCTGAACCGTATTATGTGGCCTATACCGCCGTTGTTCATCTGGCGGGTGCTATTCCGGTCACAATTCCGACGACGATCAAAACCGGTTTTAAGATCACGCCCAAGGACATTGAGAAAGCGTATACCAAAAGCGTGAAGGCCATTCTTCTCGGTTATCCGTCGAATCCGAGCGGGATTTCTTATACGAAAAAAGAACTGCTCGCTCTCGCCGCGGTCGCCAAAAAGCTCGATATCCTTGTCATCACCGACGAGGTTTATGATGAGCTCACGTATGATTATCCGCATACGCCGATGGCAACTTTGCCTGGCATGCAGGATAGGATCGTTTATCTCAATGGTTTTTCCAAGGTTTATGCCATGACAGGATTCCGCATCGGCTGGGCCTGCGGTCCTGCGGAGGTCATCGCGGCCATGACCAAGATTCATCAGTACACGATGCTGTGCGCGTCCATCACCGGTCAGATCGCCGCGCGCGAAGCCATTCTGAACGGTGCCAAGGAAACGATCAATATGAAACAGGAATACGACCGCCGGCGTAATTTCATCGTTCAGAATCTCAATGAAATCGGTCTGACGTGTCACATGCCGGAAGGCGCGTTCTACGCGTTTCCTTCGATCAAGATCTCCGGCGAGAGTTCCATGGATTTCGCCAAGAATCTTTTGAGCGAGCAGAAAGTGGCGCTGGTGCCGGGTGTCGCCTTCGGCCAGTCGTGTGAAGGATATGTACGAATTTCCTATGCGTCGAGTTATGAAAATCTTAAAGAGGCAATTGCACGCATGAAGATTTATTTGGAAAACTCTAAAAAAAGAGGTAAGGGGTAGAGTAGTGTTTGCGCGTGGGTGAGGTAAAGAGGTAGGAAAATAAATGCCTCTTCAACGCAACCAATGCCTGTACCAATTACCGCGTATCTCTTATAAAACTTATGGGCAAACAGCAACCTCAAAACAACGACAACGACTTTGAAATCCGGTTTTATGAAAGTATTTTGAAGGAAGCCCCGGATTTCATTGAAACGCTCATGGCGCTCGCCGATCTCTACACGAAAAAAGGTTTGTTTCGTGAAGGTCTTGAGCTGGATGAACGGCTTTCCCGTCTGCGTCCGGATGACCCGGTGATTTTTTACAATCTTGCCTGCAGTTATTCGCTGATGAACGACCGGTATGCCGCGCTTAATGCCATCCGTCGGGCTATCGACCTCGGATATGACGATTTCGAACATCTCACCAACGATCAGGATCTGGCCCATTTGATGGCCGATGAACAGTTCCGGCAATACATCAAAGACGCGCAGAAAAAGCACAAGTCTCCCAAAGTCACCGTTCCCAAAAAACATGAATAGGTTAAGAAGAATGAACATCATGGGATTTTGCCGGATGAAAGTATTTATTTTATGGATTGCCGTGATGTGCTGCGCGCCTTCAGGTGTCTGGGCGGCTGATCCTCCGAATTATGATATCGAAGCGACCATCGACGTTTCCTCCAAATTGATCAGCGCCCACCAGAGAGTGGTGTTCATCAACCGGACATCCAAACCGACGGAAGCTCTGTATTTTCATGTTTACCCCAACCGCATGTACACACCTAAGGAAAAGGCGTTTCTTCTTCGCTATGCCGGATATTTCAAAGTCGATCCTTATCCGGACGGATTTCCCAAAGATGTATTTCAGATCCAGAATGCCACCCGGGGGAATGAAACGCTTTTATTCGCTATTGAAGGCGAGGACCGGACGATCCTCAAAGTCTCTTTAGGGAAAGCTCTGGGGCCGGGAGAAGCAGTCACAGTCGATTTGCATTTTACACTCAAGATCCCGCATGCCTACGGCCGTTTCGGATGGAACGAAAAGGTCATCGCGCTTTCTCGGTGGTATCCGATCCTGTCCGTTTACGACGAGAACGGCTGGAGCAATTATCCTTTCTATCCGTTCCATCGCCCGTTCTTCAGCGAGGCTTCCACGTATCGTGTGCGGCTGACTGTTCCTTCCGACCAGACCGTGATCCATACCGGCGATCTGGTGAACGAAGAAAATGCCGGGACCATGAAAACCATGGAGTTTAAAACGCCCATACCCGTGCGCGAGTTTTCGCTGGCCATGAGTTCCGAATACAAATATGTCGAAGGCAAATTTAAATCGACGACGATCCGTTCCTATTATTTACCCGGACGTGAGGAGCGCGCGCAGGAAGCGGTGAACAATGCCGTATCGTTAATGGAATATTACAGCCCGAAATTCGGCGACTATCCTTATGAAAGTTTCAGCATCGCGCCGGTCTATCTCGGCTACGGCGGCGAGCAGATGTCTAACCTGGTTTTTATCGACACTCGTGTGTTTGAACTGCCCAAGGGTCTTTACCGTTATTTTGATTTTCTCATCGCCCATGAAACCGGCCATCAGTGGTTTTACAACATTCTGGGCATTGACAGTTTTAAAGAGATCTGGATGGAGGAAGGTTTTAATTCGTATTTCCTTCAGGATTATCTCGAGGACAAATACGGCAAGGACGCTTCCATTATCGATATAAACAGATGGCCGAAGTGGGCGCAGATTTTTGTTCCGCATTTATCGTTCCGCACTACCGGCGGCATTCATTACAAATTGCTTGCCCGTCAGGGAATGGACCATCCGATCATCGACAAGCTTTCCGGTTACGCTGAGCCCAGCAGTATTTTTTCACTCGCGTACGGGAAAGGATCGATGGTCGTTAAGATGCTTCGGGTCTTGATGGGGGATGAGGCGTTTTACCGGACGTTCGCCCGGTTGTTTAAAGAATACTCTTATCGTAATGTGAGCTTGGCCGATTTTAAGCGTATCTGCCAGGAAGAAAGTAAGACCGATCTGGAAGATTTTTTTAATTCCTGGCTGCATACCGCCGAGAAATTCGATGTCGCGGTGGCGGGCGTCAAGGGACAGGAGATCCGTCTTGAAAACCGGGGCGGGATCGAAATGCCTGTCGATGTTGAGGTCCAGTTCGCTGACGGCGAGACAAAGAATCTTGAATGGGATGCCAACACAGGCAAGCAAACGCTGAATGCCGAAGGTTCTTCGCGCATCAAGCGCGTGACGCTGGACCCTGAAGAACATTGGCTTGATCTGGATAAAACAAATAATCATTGGCCGCGCCGCGTTCGGTTCTATCCGGTTCCTCTCTATCTGCCTGTGCACGATCTTCCTATATTTTGGCCGGAGAGTTCCTACAATGTCGTCGCCGGTCCTGAGTTTGATCAGGGTGTAGGGATCAAAGCGTCCGTACAGAAGCCGTATGATCGGATTCTCTATGCCGCGAGCGATTATGATTTTAACGAAAAATGGCAGACCTCGCGCATCGGTTATGAAAAGGACAATCTTTTTGATTCCATGATGGCGTTTGGTGTGGAGATGAAGAACCGCACGGACTTTGACGACGGCGAGGAAGATCTTGTGTCCGGAAAAGTATTTCTTCGGAAGGAATTGTGGCCGTCGGCGTATGGTCTTACCGACATCAACGATCACGTGACGCTTTATCTCATCCGCAATCAAAGCCTGAATCGCACGAAGATCTTCGGCGGCAGCGAATACGTCCGCAATGCTTCTTATTTAAAAAATGATGAAGCCATCGTCGGCGCCGCGTTCCATTTGGGCAATGCCCGTCCTCATCCGGACCCGCGGGAAGGATACACGCTTGATACCATGGTCGAAAATTCCGGACATTTCTGGGGAGCCACTCAGCAGTTCACCCGGTCGATGGTCGATTACCGTTTCTTTAGACCGGTGACGGCGCAGAGCAAGATCGGTATCCGGACGAAGTATGGGTGGGGGAGCGTGGACGATAAGAATTTGTTCGAGCTTGGCGGCATCGACGGACTGCGCGGGTTTGACCGCAAGACGGTGCGCGGGGCCAACGCGCTTCTGGGAACCGCCGAATACCGTTTTCCGCTGATAAGCAAAATTAATTGGAGTTTTTTCGATCATCTGATCACTTTGCGTAAAGTCAGCGGTGTCGCGTTCTTCGACGCCGGCCAAAGCTGGTATGACAGTTTTAAGAACACGGATCTGCGCAGGGACGCGGGCCTGGGCTTACGCATTCATATGTCGATCGGTTCATATCTGGAAGATGCGATCCTGCGCATCGATGCCGCGCGCGCGATCAGCGATCCGGAAGACGATGTGCATGTCTGGGTGGGATTGAACCACGCGTTTTAGAAGAGAGGTATAGAGTATTGACCGCAAATCAGAGGTAAGAGGTAGAGATGAGAAAGCGCTGGGTAGAGGTAAAAAGGATTACCTCTTTACCTCAACGGCGCTAGAACACGCTATACCCCGTACCACTATTGCTGAGGGCTAATTATGAAGCATTATCGTAAAGAACTTTGGTTCAACACAAAGACCCGCCGGGATTACATCAATATCACGGACCAGGTGCAGGGTGCGATTGATGAGAGCGGGATTAAGGAAGGTTTGTGTCTGGTCAACGCCATGCACATCAGCGCCAGCGTTTACATCAATGACGATGAATCGGGGCTGCTGCATGATTACGACAAGTGGCTGGAGAAATTGGCCCCGCATGAACCGGTCAATCAGTACCGTCACAACGACACCGGTGAAGACAATGCGGACGCTCATTTGAAACGTCAGGTGATGGGCCGCGAAGTAACTGTTGCCGTCACCAAAGGAAAATTGGATTTCGGGCCGTGGGAACAGATTTTTTACGGCGAGTTCGACGGGCGCCGGGCAAAGAGAGTATTGGTTAAGATTATTGGGGAATAATAAATAACAGTAGGCAGTAAGCAGTGGGCAGTAAGGAGGAATCTTTCTGGATACTGCTTAGTGCTTACTCCTTACTCAAATAAGGAGGAGTATGAGTTTAATTGTATTAGGTACAGTCGCACTTGATAATGTGAAGACACCGTCGGGAAGCAAGAAGGATATGCTGGGAGGATCAGCGGCGCACTTTTCCATGAGCGCGCGTCTGTTCACCAATGTCCACTTGATTGCCGTCGTGGGGCAGGACTTCCCGGAAAGACACTTAAATTTTCTCAAGCGCAAAGGTATTGATCTGACATCGCTGAAAGTCGACGAAGGCAAGACATTCCGCTGGCAGGGCGAATATCAGAAGGGCGATCTGAATACGGCGTTGACACTGGCGACCGAACTCGGTGTGCTTCAGACATATATTCCGTCGGCAGGCGATCATCAAAGACGCATTCCGAACGTGTTCCTGGCGAATTTCGATCCCGACCTTCAGATGAAACTTTTGTCGACGCTGCATAAACCGCAGCTTATCGGGCTCGACAGTATGAATCTGTGGATCCAGCATAAGTGCTCTTCCTTAAAAAAGCTTATGAAGCAGGTCCATCTTTTTGTGGCCAATGACGCGGAAGCCCGCGCGCTCACCGGCGAGGGCAATCTGATCAAGGCGGCCAAGGCTCTTTCGCAAATGGGTCCCAAAATGATCGTTGTCAAGAAAGGCGAGCACGGAGTACTGTTCTATTCCAAGGACCTGATGTTTTCGTTCCCGGCTTATCCTGTAGATAAGGTTGTCGATCCGACGGGTGCGGGCGATACATTTGCCGGTGCGCTCATGGGATATCTGTCCAAGGCGGGCAAAGTTGATGAGAAGAATCTGCGTAAGGCTCTTTTATACGCGACGACGCTCGCTTCTTTTAACGTGGAAGGTTTCGGCATGGCCAAGACGGCGCCGCTCACCATGGTGCAGGTTGAGAGCCGTTTGAAAACGCTGGTCAAATTTTCATCTGTTCATTAATTACAGTTCAATGATTGAAAGGGTTTATGAGTATTCTGGAGACAATCTCGCTGATTTGCGCAGTTATCATGCCTTTGTTCAATATTCCTTTGATACTCAAGATCCTCAAAAGGAAGTCTTCGCAGGACATCAGTTTGGTGTGGGCGCTGGGAATTTGGATATGTATTCTTTTAATGGCTCCGTCGGGGTTTCAGTCAAAAGACATCGTCTGGAGAACTTTTAACATCACCAACATGATTTTATTTACGGCGGTTGTAATCGTTGTTCTTAAGTATCATAAAAAAGCGGACCGGGGGCTGAATGAGTAAGAAGAAAGTAAAGGTAGAGGTTGAAGAAAAGAACGAAGAGCTGAGTTTGAAGACCGGAGTCGCCACTATTGTCGGACGTCCGAACGTGGGCAAATCGACGCTGGTCAATAAGATTCTGGGCGAGAAGATCGCGATTGTCTCCAATATTCCGCAAACGACGCGCAACCAGATCCGCGGGGTCTATAACGACGAGCGCGGGCAGATCGTGTTTATTGATACGCCGGGTCTTCACCTTGGCCACGATAAGCTGGATAAATTCATGAACCGCGCATCTATGGGAAGTCTTCAGGATGTTGACGTGGTCATTCATTTGGTCGACACTACCGAGCACGTCGGGGTGGAGGAGCGTAACGTCGTCGACCAGTTAAAGGACCTCAAATGCCCGATCATTTTGGGTTTAAATAAAGTCGACATCGGCAAGGGTAAATTCATTCCCGATTACATCACCCTTTGGGAAGAAACCAAGGGAAAGAAGATCAATGAGATCAAGAATTTGACGCTTCTGCCATTGTCGGGCATGACCGGAGTTCATATCGATAAACTTGTCGATCTTGTTTTTGAACACCTGACCGAAGGGCCGCTTCATTATGACCGCGATACTGTTTGCGATTATCCCCGCAAGATGGTGTTCTCGGACACAATCCGTGAGAAATTATTTCAGACGATGAGAGAAGAAGTGCCTCATTCAATCGCCGTTGTCATCGAGGAAACGAAACCTCGCAAAGGTAAAACGCTCTATATTCGTGCGGTGATTCTCGTTGAGCGGGATAGCCAGAAGGAAATCGTTATCGGTAAGAACGGGGCTGTCCTTAAAAAGGTCGGCATGGAAGCACGCAAGGAGCTTGAAGACTTGCTGGAACAGAAAGTCTTCCTCGAGATGTTCGTCAAAACCGAAAAGAAATGGCGCGAAGACCACGGCGTTCTGGAGCAGATGGGGTATATCTATTAAAGAAAAGCGGATATTGACTGTTTCGCAGATCCGGAAGATCGAGACGAGGGCCATCCAGACCATCGGCATCCCGTCGCTGGTCCTGATGGACAACGCCGGGAGGGCTGTTGCGGAGTCGGTCGTCAAATATCTGAAGAAGCAAAAGCATCCGAAAGTTGTGATCGTCTGCGGATGCGGCAACAACGGCGGGGACGGGATGGTGGCGGCTCGATATATAACGCTGGCCCAAATTAAGACAGATGTCTTTCTCATCGGAACGCCGGATGATTTGAAGCCTGATCCCAAGGTGTTTTGCAAAACATTGGCTCCGCTGGGTGTGCGCGTTAAGGCGGTTAAGAAAATTGATGCGGTTTTCATCCGTTCGCTTGCGGCAGCCGATGTCGTGATTGATGCGCTGTTCGGCATCGGATTGAACAGGCCGGTGACCGGACTATATAGAGAAGCGATCGAAGCTATGAACAGTCAAGCGCGGCGTATCTGGGCGGCTGATATTTCTTCCGGACTCGACGGCACATCAGGAGACATCTGGGGCGTCGCGGTCAAAGCATTCCGAACAGTCAGTTTCTCATTTTTAAAAACAGGATTTTTTAAGAAGGACGGACCCCGGCATACCGGTCGTATCGAAGTTGTAGATATCGGTATTCCGTTGTCTTCGGTCAGGTGAAGCCATGCAAGTTATGGAAGCAGTTTCGACGGTTGCGGCTGCAGCCCTGCCTTTGTTCGACATTCCGCTTATCCTTCATATCATCAAACGAAAATCATCGGCGGACATCAGTGTTTCCTGGATCGTCGGTCTGTGGATCTGCAGTGTGGGGATGGCCCCGGCCGCTATTCTTTCTTCTGAGGATATTGTCTGGAAGACATTTAATATCGTGAACGTCATTTTATTGACGGGTGTGCTTTGGGCGGTATTGCATTACCGCAAAGGCAGCGGAACGCCCAATTGATTATGGCAAAAACTTTGAGTGAATCGGACATCGGTGAAATCGTAAGACGTATCTCAAAAGCGATGGAACATCTGCCCGATCCGTCGGTAACGCTCGTCGGCAAGAGATGGAAGAGCCCGTTTCTGGTACTGATCTCCTGCATTTTGAGTTTGCGCACCAAGGATGAAACGACGCTGCCGGCCTCTGAACGGCTTTTCGCGATGGCGGATACTCCGGAGGCCATGTTGACGTTGTCGCTGGCGCAGATCGAAAAGGCGGTTTATCCCGTCGGTTTTTATAAAACCAAAGCGCGTACGATCCACGGCATTTGCCGTGATATACTTGAAAAGTTCGGCGGTCAGGTGCCTGATGATCTCGACACTCTCATGACCATGAAGGGAGTCGGACGGAAAACGGCAAACCTGGTTTTGACCGAAGGGTTTGCCAAGCCGGCGATGTGCGTCGACACGCACGTGCACAGGATTTCAAACCGTCTCGGATATGTGAAGACCAATACTCCGGATGAGACGGAATGGGCTCTGCGGGAAAAGTTACCGCGCAAATACTGGATGCAGTATAATGCGCTTCTGGTGACGTGGGGCCAGAATGTGTGCCGTCCGATTTCTCCGGTGTGTTCCACATGTCCTGTGAATACGATCTGCCAAAAGCAGGGAGTCACAACAACTCGGTGAAGGGTGTGCGTAAGGAGAGGATATGCTGACACTGTATCACATTACTGAAGGCCGTCTCGTTCCAACGGAAGACGAGCGCGCGCCGATCATGGTGTTTACCAGTCCCGAGGAAGCCGAACGCAAGCGTCTGATGTCCGAGTTCCAGATTGAGGAATACGACATCAACGCCGCCCTCGACCCGAACGAACCCGCGCGCATTGAATTCGACGAGGAATCCTACCATGCAATGATCCTGAACGCGCCTAAACGCTATTCATCGACTGACAATTTTCTGTTCCGTATTTCTTCCTTCGGAATGTTTATCCGTCAGGGTACCCTCATTATATTGTTTGCCGATAATCTGCTTAATTTTGAAGGCCGTCTCTTTACGAAAATCCGTTCTGTTCCGCATTTTTATCTTAAAGTGATTTTCAGAAATATTCTGCATTTTGAACAGCATCTTCAGGTCATCCAGAAAGTAGCTGATGAGCTGGAGGGGCACATCAACCGCTCGATGGAAAACAAGCAGCTGCTCAACATGTTCAATCTGGAAAAGAGCCTTGTATATTATCTGCAGGCTGTCTCATCCAACGGACGCATCATCGAAAAGCTCCGCACAAATGCCTCGAAGCTCAAGTTTACGGAACTGGACATGGACTTTCTCGACGACGTTGTCAACGAGAACAGCCAGTGTAGCCAGCAGGTGCATATATTCTCGGAAGTCTTCACGAGCTTGATGGACGCATGGGCCTCCATCATAAACAACAATCTGAACGTCTTCATCAAGAAACTCACCCTGGCGACGCTGTGCATCATGGTTCCGAC
>JAGNTT010000119.1 GCA_017987425.1 Candidatus Omnitrophota bacterium | reverse complement strand
TGTTCAAGCAGCTGCCAGTTTAATACCGGCGGATGTAAGAATCTGGAAGCCAATGTCTGCGGAAACAGGGTTCTTGAAACCGGCGAGAAATGCGAGGTCGGTACATTAAACGGCCGTAACTGCGCAAGTCTCGGTTTCAGCGGGGGTACGCTGGGTTGTACAAATTCCTGCCAGTATAACTTGTCCGGATGCAATTAACGAAAAGTATGTAATTCATGTACACAAAGGCCGCTGAACCTGTTCAGCGGCCTTTGTGTTTTAAGGCTGTTCAAACCTCTATAAATCTCCTTTCTAAATAATCTTCCTTCCCTGCCGCCAGTCTTCAATGTCCCGACATCAGGCCTACAACTATTGTAATTAATAGTGTTATGTCATCGGTTTGACTTTGCCTGATTCGTCGTTTAGACTTAAAATAGGAAAAAGTGGAATTTTTGGAATAAGTAGAAAAGACGGTAAAACGCACATGGAAATAGAACAGGAAGGCCAAAGGCCGTTGACCACTGGGCAAATCGCCCAGTTTTGCCATGTCACCCACCGAGCGGTTCTTCAATGGGTAGCCTCCGGCAAGCTTAAGGCTTACCGCACTCCCGGCAACCACAGCCGCGTGAGTATTGAAGATTTTCTCGCCTTCCTTCATCAATATAATATGCCTGTACCAGCTGAGCTTCAGTTGCCGGTCCTTCAGAAGAAAGTTCTGATCGTGGATGACGACCGGGGGATTGTGGGCTCCATCCAGCGCATGCTCACCCTGGAAAACAAATATTTAATCGAAGTCGCTTATAACGGTTTTGAAGCCGGTAAAAAATTTGCCACATTTAGTCCTGATTTCATCATTTTGGACATCCGCATGCCGGGTATGGATGGTTATCAGGTCTGCGCCAACATCCGCAGTGATCCGAAGAATAAAAGCATCAAGATTCTCGCCATTTCCGGTGTCAGCGAGAACGACGAAATCAAAAAGATCATGGATCTGGGCGCTGATGATTATCTGGGAAAGCCGTTCAGCAACAAAATTTTGAAGGAAAGAATCAGCCGTCTGCTGGGGGAGGGCGCATGACCGCCGCCATCGCCGAAATAAAGGTCAAAGGTCCCGCGGTCAAGCATCTGAAGACCGGGACGCGCATCTCGGTGCGGTTTTTCACTTCTGTGCTGGTTGTTTCGGCAATTATCCTGGTGGCGCTCGGCATCTACGATTACCGTGCGGAAAAAATTATCAAGGGCATGCATGCGCATTATGCGCAGATCGAAAAATTCCGCAGCGAGATCATTCATTACGACGAGATTCTGACCATGTCGGCCCGCATGGCGGCCGCGACCGGCGACACCAAGTGGGTCGAACGGTACAAACTTTATGAACCGAGACTGACGGCGGCGATTCATCAGGCGATCGCCTTATCGCCTGGAATCTACCGCAAGGAAACAGACCGAAGCAACAAGATTAAACTTCTGGAGATGGAACACAAGGCGTTCGATCTGATCCGGGCCGGCCGCGGCAGCGAAGCCATGAGCATCCTTTTCGGCGACCAGTACGAGACGCAGAAGAAAAATTATCTGCAGGCGATCGAGCGTCTGAATATGTTTTTAAAGGGGCAGATGGACGCGGCCCTTTCCGTCGAGAAGAGCAAGGAATATTTTGCCCGGATCTCATTTATTACGGTCTTGATCATGCTTCTCTTGTCGTGGCTTGTCATCATCCGGATTGCCAGACGCTCGCAGGAGGCTTTGATCGAAAGCAACTATCAGCTGTCGTTGCGCACGCTTGAACTGGATCAATTGACACACACGCTTGATTTGCAGGTTCAGGAGCGCACGAGCAGTCTGGAAGAGACTTTAAAGGAATTGCAAAAGACCCACGAAGATTTGAAAAATGTGCAGACACAGCTTCTACAGTCGGAGAAATTTTCTGCCATCGGTCAGCTGGCCGCGGGCATCGCCCACGAAATCAATAATCCCATCGGTTTTATCAACAGCAATATGCAGACGCTGGAACAATACGTCGAGTATTATTCGAAGCTTCTCGGTCTTTTAAATGGATTAACAGGCGCTCTTAAAAACAATGATGCCGCGCAGGCTGCGCAGATATCGGCCTCTTGGGACAGAATTCGCAAAGATATCAATTATGATTTTATCAGCGAAGACATTACCAAGCTCGTCAAGGAATGCCAGGAGGGCGCTGAGAAAATCAGAAAGATCGTGCTCGACCTTCGTGATTTTGCCAGCCCCGATAAAGGCGTCGTCGATCTTGTGAGTGTGGATGCTCTTATGGAGAGCGTCCTTAACGTTGTCTGGAATGAGATTAAATACAAGGCAGAACTCAGGAAAGAATACGGCAGTATTCCGCCGATCAGCTGCGATCCGCAGAAAGTCGGGCAGGTCTTTGTGAGTCTTTTGATCAATGCGGCGCAGGCGATCAAGGGCAAAGGCATTATCAAAATCCGTACGTACACCGAGGATGAGCATGTCCTGATTGATATTGAAGACACCGGCTGCGGTATCCCGCCGGAAAATATGACACGAATTTTTGATCCGTTTTTTACGACCAAGCCAGTCGGGCAGGGACTTGGACTTGGTTTGAGCGTGAGTTATGACATCATTAAGAAACACGGCGGGCTGATTACATTCAAAACACAGGTCGGCCAGGGCACTACTTTTACTGTCAAGTTGCCGGTCGGGGTCCATGTCGCGGATCCTACGCAGGTGTAAGGAGAAAGATATGAAGGAAATCAATGTTCTATTTCTCGACGATGAAGAAAAAGTCCTCAGCGCGGTAAAGAGAATCTTCATCAATGAGCCGTACGGTGTTGCCGTCGCTGGAAATTTTATGGAAGCGATGTCCATCATCGCTCGGGAAAAGATCAAGGTTGTTTTGAGCGATCAGCGGATGCCCGACATCCCGGGCGTCGAATTCTTGCGCCGGGTAAGGGTGCAGTATCCGCATATTGTCCGTATTCTGTTCACGGCTTATGCCGATTTGACCGCGGCGGAACAGGCGATCAATGTGAGCGAGGTCTTCCGTTTTATCAATAAGCCCTGGCATCCCGACGAGCTTAAAGCGACCGTCGTGAGCGCCATGTACCATCACGACCTTGTGATGGAAAACCGTAAACTTTTCGAATCGTTAAAAATCAAGAATGAAGAACTCAATCTTGCCAACTGCAAACTGAAAGTCCTTTACGATATTCAAAAAGAATTCAGTTCAACTCTTTCGCATGAATTAAGGACTCCGCTCGCATCGATCAAAGCCGCCATCGACATTGTCGTCAGCGGTACGGCCGGCGAACCGACGGTGGAACAGAAAAATTTCCTGGGAAGGGCCAAGGACAACGTCGACCGTTTGAACCGTCTCATCAATGATATTCTCGACCTGGCCCACCTTGAATCGGGGAAGGTTTCTTTGAACGTGAAGATCGGCGATCTGAACAAAACCATTCAGTCCGTCGCTGACAATCAGGAATCGGTGGCCAAGGCCAAAGGATTGGCGCTGAATGTGTCGCTGGATCCGAACGTGCCCGCGATCTTTTTTGATTCGGACAAAATCATTCAGGTCTTAAATAATCTCATTGCCAATGCCATCAAGTTCACCGAAACCGGCGCAATTACCGTTAAGAGCGTTGTACGCACGGACGCTAACAATATCGAGGTGCGCGTCGAAGATACCGGCTGCGGCATCAAGCAGGAAGATTTGACAAAGCTGTTTGAGAAATTTCAGCAGTTAGGCGAAGCGCATCGTAAATACAGCGGAACAGGGCTGGGTCTTGCCATTTGCAAGGAGATCGTGCGTCAGCACGGCGGCAGGGTGGGGGTTGAATCGCAGCCGGGCCGCGGAAGCTGTTTTTATTTTAATCTCCCGATTGAGGAGAGGAGGAATCCGTCATGAATAATGCCGTAAATGCCAATAAAAAGATTCTGGTGGTTGATGATGAAGCGGACTTGACGCAATTGATCGGCTTTCAGTTCAAGTCCAAAGGTTTCGAGGTTCAGACTGCTGCCGACGGCGTGGAGGCGCTTGAAAAGGTTCATGAATTCAAGCCGGACCTGATCATTCTCGACATGAACATGCCGCGCATGGGCGGTATAGAGTTTTACAGTAAGATCTGCGGCACTAACGGACGTCCTCTTTATCCCGTTCTCGTTTTGACTGCGCGCGCCAACGTTAAAAACATGTTCAAGGACTTCGACATCGACGGATTTATGATCAAACCTTTCGATATCGGACAATTGATAGGTGAGGCGGAGACGATCATGAAACGAAGGGCCGAAAATATTACGAATAAGATCCAGGGCCGGGCGGTCGGCGCGCGCAGGGTCTGCATCGTCGATGACGATAAGAACGCTTTCGGGAAAATCAGCAACGAATTTTTGAGCGCCGATTACACGGTCATTCCCGCGCGCAGCGGAGCTGCGGCGATTGAGCGCATGGTCAGGGACGTACCGGATGTTGCACTTGTTCATTTGGGGTTATCAGACATCGGAGGGGATCTCGTGATCCTTCGTCTGAGCCAGATGGCAAAGACCATGGACGTGCGGTTTATTCTTTATATTCCGCGCGGCGGCGACCGTGACCATAATGTGCTTGATCGTATAAGACAGAAAAAAGGGATCTGGACGTTCGTGGAATATGACGATCCGTCCGAACTCCTTTCGGCCGCTAACAGGCTTTTTGAATAAACAGGGCCCTAAATATGATTTGTTGACCACGCAAGCCCTTCTTTATATAATGCCTCCATCCTAAAGGGCTGTTAAACGCCCCCCATTCGGTATCTTTTTTCCTATCATTTAAATCCCGGAACAGGATTAATTTTTTTTAATATTTTATTCATCATGGGTTCATTTTCACTATGTATAATAATGCTAAATCTAACATATTGTGAGGATGCTTTCGGTGTTTGCCCACGCCTCTAAGAATTTTTAAACCGCTTTAATCCCAGGATTTCTACGAACCGAAGGCTTTTGTTTTAAGGTATTTATGTCGATTATTCTGGCTGAACTCATCAAAAAAAACACCCTCAGTCCCGACCATCTGAAAGATGCGCGCCAACAGCGTCTCGCGGTCGGCAAGTCTGTCCAGAGCATTCTCATCGAATTGGGCCATCTGCAGGAGTCAGACCTTATGGAAACAGCCAAGTCCTTGCACAGCGGTACCGTGCTGGACCTTCAGGGCAAATCCATCCCGTCCGCAATCGTCAAGACCATCCGCAGTGAAGATGCCCTTCGTTATGCCGTTCTTCCTCTTGAAAAGGAAAACAATACTCTGACGGTTGGGATGAGCGATCCGTCGGATATACTGGCGCGCGACGAAATCGGATTCCTGACCGGCATGGAAATCAAGCCTGTTCTTGTTGCTCACTCCCAGATTTCAGAACACATCCAAAAATATTATTTCAGCAAAGAATCAGTCGAGAACATCCTTAAGGAAACGATGGATGACGACAATGTCATGGCTATCAGCGACGAGGAATTAAGCAGCGACGAGATTGCCGACATCGTAATGGCCAAGGCCGACACGTCGTCTTTCATCAGGCTTGTCAACAGGCTTTTGTGCGATGCCGTCGAGGCGCGCGCCAGCGACATTCATATCGAACCGCGCGACCGCAACGTGGAAGTCCGTTACCGCGTCGACGGTTATTTGAGGACGATCATCAAGATTCCGAGATCTCTTCATCCGCGTCTGGCTACCAGAATTAAAATTCTCGCGCGGCTCGATATCGCCGAGCAGAGAAAAGTCCAAGAGGGGCGTATTAAGGTGTCCATCAAGGGTGAAAAGATCGATCTGCGCATTTCCGTAATCCCGATCTTTTACGGCGAGAAAATCGTTATGCGCATCCTGGATAACCGCAGTACACAGTTTGATCTTGCCAAGATCGGGTTTTCTGCCGAGGAACTTGAAGTTTTCAAGAAGGCCATTCAGAAGCAGCAAGGTGTTGTGCTTGTCACCGGCCCGACGGGTTCCGGCAAAACGACCACCCTGTACGCCGCGCTTCAGCACATTAAATGTGAAACCAAGAATATTGTCACGATCGAGGATCCCATAGAATACCTTATCGACGGGATCAATC
>JAGNTT010000118.1 GCA_017987425.1 Candidatus Omnitrophota bacterium | reverse complement strand
CCCGGATATTAAATTCATCAGATTTTAAGACTACTTAAAGACTACAACTTTGGCGGAATAATTGGCGCGGATATAGGCATTGCCGAG
The DNA here is from genome assembly GCA_017987425.1 of Candidatus Omnitrophota bacterium. GTDB lineage: Bacteria > Omnitrophota > Gorgyraeia > Zapsychrales > Fredricksoniimonadaceae > JAGNTT01. Next base: position 6,023 of record JAGNTT010000118.1, on the reverse strand, counting down.
CAATGCCTGGGCTTTGATTTTCTTCCATGTCCCCGTCGCATCTGTCTGGATGTCGGTGATCGCATCTCCCCCTAACACGGCAGCTTCATACTGCATCTTGGGAAGAATGTTCTCCAGGGCCTGGCGGCGTTCGGTTGTGACGGTGACAGTACCGATGATTTCGTGCGGCTTATCGAGCGCTTCAAGATAAACGACCTGCATCGGCGATTTTTTCGGAGGGTAATAGACTGATTCTTTTTCCGGACTGGAATCAATTTGATAAACACTGCATCCGGCTGAAAGAACGGCAAACACAACAACTGAATACAGGATTTTTTTGATCATGATACACTCCCGGCATTTTCTTTTTCTTTGAGGGCTTTAATAATCTTTTTAGGCGTAATCGGCAAATCTTTGATGCGCACACCGACGGCATCTTCGATCGCATTGGCAATCGCCGCCGAAGTCGGCAAAAGGGACGCCTCCCCCATGCCTTTGGCGCCGAAAGGACCTTCTGGATCATCCGTCTCGACCATAATGCTTTCCATTTCGGGAATACCGATCGAACGAGGCAGTCGGTAATTGGCAAAGTTAGGATTGACGACGCGGCCGTTACGGAATTGCAGGTCTTCATAAAACGTATAACCGATCCCCATCGCCAGAGAGCCTTCGATCTGAGCTTCGACAGACTGCGGATTGATTGCCTTACCGATGTCATGCGCGTCCCACATCTTGAGTATTTTTACTTCGCCCGTCTCGATATTAACTTCCACTTCGGCGATCTGGGCTTCAAAGCCGTAACTTCCCGAGACGTTCCCCTCTCCTGTTCTAAAGTCAATCGGCGTGGTCTTTGGATTATAACTTCCTCGCCCGATGATCTGCTTGCCGTAATTAAAGGAATAACAAAGATTAAGCGCCGCATCGAACGTCATCAAGACAGAATTGTCTTTGCGGTGGATGACTTGTTCGGCAACGATATCCAGATCGGCAATATCAAGCTTGTGCTCCTCGGCGACGATTTCCAAAATTTGTATCTTGGCGTCTTTGCCAGCGCGAAGCGCGGCATTTCCGGAAATAAAAGTGACTCGGCTGGCAAAACTTCCGGTATCGAACGGCGTGATTTCAGTGTCGCCCGCCTTGCATTTAATACGCTCATATTTAACACCGAGCGCATGGGCGGCAATCTGTGATAACGCCGTGTTTGATCCCTGTCCGGTATCGGCCGCGCCTGTAAATAAATAGACTGATCCGTCCTCTTCAATCTTGACGATCGCACCGGCGGATTCATGAGACTTATACATTTTCGATCCCATGACATCAGCCGCAATACCAATACCTATCCCGCGACGGAGAATGCCTTCTTTGTAATATTTTGGATTGCCCCGCTTATTTTTCCAGTCCGACGCCTGGGAAGCAAGTTCAATGCATTCTTTCAAGCCGTTTGTGGTCAAATGCATTTTATTGATGGTGACCATATTCGGCGTGGTGATGTTGCGTAAACGAAGTTCAATTGGATCCAATCCTAAATCTTTCGCGGCAAGGTCCATGTGGGATTCAATGGCCCAGCCTGATTGCACACCGCCAAAACCGCGCATGGCGCCACTGATCGGGGTATTGGTATAAATGCGGTATCCGGAAATACGGAAATGCTGGATTTTATAAACCATAAAAATGCGCATGATCGCAGCCGCCATGACCGTGGGACCGTAGCTGCAGTAAGCACCGCCGTCGGCGATGACTTCACCCGTAATCGCGGTTAACACTCCCTCTTTGGTAAAACCGGACTTGATCGTGTAATGCATTCCGTGTTTACGCCTGGAAAAACAAAATTCTTCTTCACGGTTGTAGCAAATTTTAACAGGTACCCCGCCAGCTTTTTTGGATAAAAGACATGCGGCAAAATCCATCGGAAGCATCTCCAGCTTCCCGCCAAACCCGCCTCCGACCGCCAATTTTATAACACGCACGTCATTCAAATCCATTTTAAGGGTTTTGGCTAAAGATTCACGGCATTTAAAAGGTGCCTGGCTTGACGCCCACAACGTGACTTTATTCGTAAACGTTTCCCATTGGCCGATGCAGACATGAGGTTCAAGCGCCGCCATATGCGCGGCGGAAGCGTAAAACTTATCTTCACGGACATAGAATGACTGTTTGAAGACGCGGTCCGGATTTCCGAAACTGACCGGCAGGATGACACCGATATTATTCATGGCATCGTGAATCTGCGGAGCGCCTGGCTTCATAGCCTCAAGCGGATCGGTCACCGATGGAAGAACTTCATATTTGACCTCAATCAGCTTTAACGCTTCGAGCGCCGTTTCTTCATCAATCGCCGCAACGGCTCCGATCTCATCACCGATGTAGCGCACCTTTTCACTTTCAATAGCCATCTGGTCTACTGTATGAGGAAAGAAGTACTCGTTGGAACCGTATTTAATGTTGTATGTATCTTTGGCGGTGATGATGGCTTTGACGCCGGGGAGTTTTTCAGCTTTCGATGTGTCGATGCTGATGATGCGCGCGTGAGGGTGTTCGCTGCGGATCATTTTACCGACAAGCATATTTGGGAAGCTTACATCAAATACATATTTAGTCTGCCCTGTGACGATACCGCGGCCGTCGATGCGCGGAACACTTTTACCGACGGGATTTAAATTTTCTTTACTGGAGGATGAATTGATGCTGACGCTCATGCTTCCTTCGCTTTCTCGCGCGCCGGTTCCAGCGTCTTGACAAATTCTTCGTATGTAATACCCATGACAATTTTTTCGGGACCGGTTTGTTTGACGGCGTCTTCATCCGTCTTTTTCTGCCACCCTAATTTCATAGCCTCTCCTGCCTTGCGTACGGCATCGAAAATTTTGGGATAACCGGCACAGCGGCAAATATTTCCGTCGAGCGCATATTCAATCTCTTCCTGAGTCGGTTCGGGATTTTTTTCGAGAAGCGCTTTGGTGGACATGATCATGCCCGGAATACAGAATCCGCACTGAACAGCGCCGTAATCGAGATAGGCCTGCTGCACCGGATGAAGATGGTCGCCGTCAGCGAGCCCCTCGATCGTGAGAATGTCATCCCCCTCCAAATCACTGGCAAGCGCAATGCAGGAAAGTATGGCTTTGCCGTTGACCTGGACGGTGCATGTGCCGCATTCGCTTTCTTCGCAAGCCGTTTTCGTTCCGGTCAGACCCAAATGGTTACGCAATACCTCCATCAGGGTTTCATTGCCTTTAAGTTCAACGTCAAAGGTTTTTTGATTGATTTTTAAGGTGATTATTTTCATGAAGCAGCCCTGGACTGATCGATTAATTCAAGAAGAGCGCTCCGGATCGAGACGCGAAACATATGGCTTTTGTATTCATCGCTGCGTTTATCATAAATATTCACGTCCAAATGTTCCAAAATTTTCCCGACCGTTTCAGGAGTCGCCGGCGAACCGTTGAGAAATTGTTCCAGAATGGCGTCGCGCTGGGCAAACGCTGTCCCGTTATTGACAGCAATTCGCGCGGCGCTGAATTTTTTATCTTGAATGCGCACACTTAAACAAACCGCCAGAAGAGGAACATCGACATGCATGGTCTTTTTGACCCGGCGATAAGCCAAACCCGCAGACTGATCACGGCCGATCGAAACATGAGTAAAAATTTTATCGGACTTGGCGGCGTTTTTAAAAAAATCTTCGGCGTTTACAACCGTTTCCTGCCCATCCGCTCCGATAAAGTGCATCTGGGCATTGAGCGCAATCATGACTGCACCCATTTCTGTCCAGGTATAGCGGCAGGTCAGATTGCCGCCGACGGTGGCCATATTACGGATAGGATTGGTTGAAATATTGCGGCAGACGGTACGCAGAACGGCAAAGTTTCCCGTCAAAAGAGGCGATTCAAAAAGATCGTTGATGACCGTCATGGCATGGATGATGAGTTTGTCGCCTTCAATCCTTGCCCCGTGAAGCTCAGAGACTTTCCGCAGGCTGATAATATTCGCAGGGGTCTTTGTCCCCTTCCTTTTCAGCAGTTTCAGACTATTAAGAAGAAAGGTCCCTCCCGCCAGAATCTTAACATCTTCTAGCGATGCATAAAGCTGTGCTGCTTCCTTAAGCGTTCTGGGAGAATGAAATGCAACGGAATTTAAAAGCATTGTGACCTATGGATTGAAGGTTGGAATTTTCTGCAGTATACGCAAAATTTGCCCCTTTCGCAACAGAAATCATGGGGCACTAACCACGATTTTCCTCGGGAAAACCGATATTAAGGTCCTGGCAGGCAACATCAATAACTGCAATGTCCCATCCGTACCGGATGAGTTCAGCGCGCAGAGCTTGGGCATTGAACGATTTGTCCTGACTCTTTGCTCTAATGAAATCTTTAAGGATTTCCATATTAAAGCGCTGAGCGTCGTTTAACTGCCACCGGACACTTTTAGCTTCAACCGTACGATTGGCGATCAAAGCTATGACAGCAATCATAAAAGGAATACCGACCACAAACAAAGACATCCAGAAATCGCTATTAGGAGACTTCCCGAAAATATACGGCGCACCCGCCCAAAAGGCATCGAAAACAAAGTGCTGGACAACTACGGCGATAAGGCCAAAACGCAAATACACCAAGGCCGAAAAGATGCCGAGGATCGTAACCTCCAATCCCCTAAACCAGAACGGGAACACATTGTATCCGGTGTGACCAAGCCCCCAGATAATAGATGGAATCAAAACACCAAGAGCTACGCTCCGGAAAAATTTAATTGAAAAATTAACGCCGAATAGCCTGTAAAGAGCCTCTTCGCTGATGCTTGCATTGATGGCGAGGATCAGGACGCCAAAAAAAGGAAAATAAGCCGATGAAAAACGGCTCAGCCTGCTTTGCTCCATCCAGACATCGCAGTATCGATAACCGAATTCAAAGATCGAGGTCTGCAGACCAATCATTACGACAGCAAAACAATAACCCAGAAGTATTATCCGCGTCACGTCGCGGGATAAAAACGTCGTGGTCACATAATGGAACATGCTCATTTGCGGACGCTTGGGGAATATTTCAAAACGCAGCAATTCCCCCGCCAGACACGGGATGATAAAACAAATATAGAATAAAAATCTTTCGATAACTTCGTAAATCGCCTGGCGGATGAAAAACGGAGCGAACGGCTGTGTCGTCGGATATCCATAGATATAGCCTTGGGCATTATTAAAGGCGGAAAGGACGGAAAGAATGAAAAGAAAAACTATGAGCTTCGTATAAAAACCTTTGGTTCTGTTCATCGCCAGATGATTACGGCGCATCATAACGACCCAGATCGCACCTATGAGAAGAAACAAGGACCCGATGTTGGATACAAGGCCTAAATTACGGCCGCTTTCCTTAGCTCTGTCTAAGTAACGGTAAAATTCGTCAGGAATGGAAATCGTTTGCTTATTGTAAGCTAATATATCGTCGCCGGAAACCACGACCATTGTTGTAAGTTTTCCGGTCCCGCTTTTAGGATCAGGACTCCATCGGATATCGACATTTTTCTTTTCCCAAGAGAATGTATAATCGGTGCGATTATCAAACTTGATATTGGTCTTCGCATTGAATGCCCATGCATCAAAATTGACGTTGAATTGTCTGATGAGAAAATCCCGCGCTTTTTTTTCGGCGTCATCCTCGCTCATCGACTCTCTGAAAGCTGTATCTTCCAGAATGTGAGAATAGGAAACCACCTCTCCTGTCTTGGAGCTGATCACGACACGAAATTCTTCCTTTTTCCCTTCTTTAAAAAAGCGAAATGACCAAAAAAAGAGGTCCAACTGATGCTCTTTGATAAATTTTTCTTCGGCATCGAAGCCCATGGACTTTTGAAGATAACGGTCGCCGTCGGTAGACACATCAAAAATAACGGAGCGATGGTATGAACTAAGATCGACCCGCTCCTTGCTTTGGACATGTTCAGTGGCGATCCGTATAGCTTCTGCTTTTGAAACCGAAAGATCAATATTGGAAAATCTTGGATAGGAAAATTGAAACCATATAAATGCGCAGACCGGAACGGCTATAAAG
>JAGNTT010000117.1 GCA_017987425.1 Candidatus Omnitrophota bacterium | reverse complement strand
CCAACCGCGTCACGCTCGGTAATTCGACGCATTTTGTTCTCACCGTCAACGGCACTCAAAAAGCGGAGCCCGTTGATCTTCCGGCCATCGACGGTTTTGATTCCAAATATCTCGGGCCGCAGACGGCTGTTTCTATCGTCAACGGCAATTACTCCGCATCCAAATCGTTCATTTATGTTTTGTTCTCCAACAAGGTCGGCAAATTTACAATCCCTTCCATTTCTTTGACCGTTGACGGCAAACAGTACCAAACCCAGCCTGTTGAAATTTCGGTGGAGGACGCCCCGGCCGAGAACGGTGAACCGAAAACATCCGGAAGCCCTACAGCAGTAAGCCTTCAGGATAAAATTATGCTGGTGGCGTCTGCCCCTAAAAAGGAAATGTATCTCCATGAGCAGGTACCTTTAAGTATCAAGCTCTTTTACGGCGGGGTCAACATCAGCAATGTTCAGTATCCGTCTTTGGAGGCCGTCGGTTTTACCAAGACCGATTTCGGCGAGCCTGAACAGAATCAGCAGATCTTGAACGGTATGGGTTTTAACGTGGTCCATTTTACGACGTCTATTTCTCCGACGCGGGCAGGAGAGCTTGCGATCGGTCCGGCCCAGTTGCAGGCTGATATCCTTTATAAAAGTCAGAACCAGCCTGTCAACGACGCGTTCGGTTCGGATATTTTCAGTAATTTTTTTACCTCGTATGAGCGCCGGCCCTTTACCGTCAGTTCCGAGGTTGTCAAGATCAATGTTCTCCCGTTGCCGGAGGAAGGCAGGCCGGAGAACTTTTCCGGCGCTGTGGGAAAATATGAATTTACGGCCACAGCCACGCCGACGGATGTGAAGGTGGGGGATCCTATTACACTGAGGATGAAGGTCACCAGCGACGGCGATCTTAAGACTGTCACGATGCCGTCGTTCAACGATGCCAATTTCAAAATTTATGATCCTCAGATCAAAGATGAAGGGCGTGACAAGGTTTTGGAACAGGTCATTATTCCCACTTCCGAAAATGTCAAAGAAGTTCCGGCGGCCGCGTTTTCCTATTTCGATACCGAAACAAAGCAATATAAAACAATCACGCAGGGGCCTTTCCCGATTACGGTCTCGGCGCTCAATCCAGGCGATGAATTCAAAGCGGTCGGTTTTGAATCGTCCGTCCCTCTGGTCCGTACGAGTGAGGAAGTGGGCAGGGGTATCGTGTTTATCAAAGAACGGCTGGATGACTTGCGTCCCAAGGGACGGCATTTTTACAATACATGGATCTTCTGTCTGATTGTCTTCATTTACGTCTGCGCGTGGACGGTATGTCTTGCCTTTTACATCATCCGCCGGAGATTGAAGAGCGACACGCGTTTTGCCCGCAAGTTGAAGGCGCCGAGGCAGGCGCGCCAGGGATTGGAGAACGCCAATGCGTTGATGCAGCAGAAAGATGCCAAGGGCTTTTATTCCTCGGCGGTGAAGACAGTGAGCGAATACATCGGTAATCAGCTCCATATTCCTTCCGGCGGACTGACCGGCGATGCGGTGACAAGCATTTTGCTTCACAAAGGTTTCGATGCTGAGACCATCGTATCCGTTAAACATATTTTTGAATCGGCGGACATGGTCCGCTTCGCATCCGCGCGTCCGGATGAACAGCAGATGAAGAAGGATTTTGAACAATTAAAGGCTGTGATTGAGGGTCTGGAGAAAAAGCTGTGAGCGTTCGAAAAATAATTTTAGGATGGGTGCTCGTGCTTTCGCTTTTTGCGTGGGGGTGTCATGCCTCGGCGTCGACGAGTGAATCGACCGTCCGCTTCTATAAGGCAAATTCCGCCTACCAGGCGGGGGATTATGACAGCGCACTTAAGCTGTACCGGGAAATCACTGATTCCGGTTTTGTATCGGCGGCGGTCTATTACAATATCGCCAATTGTTATATGAAAAAAGGAGAGCTTGGCCGCGCGCTGGTGGGTTATGAACGAGCGCTTCGTCTCAGTCCGCGCGACAGCGATCTGCGCGCCAACTGGATGTATGCGCGTTCGATCATGAAGAATCCGGAGGTGAGTCCCGCGCAGAGCCTCGAACAGAAAATTTTTGTCCATTTGGAGTATGTTGCTGAAGACGAGATCATTATGATTCTGTATCTTTTGGCCTTTGCGCTTTCTGCTCTTGTGCTGGCCGGACTTTTTCTACAGTGGCGTTTCCGAAAGACATTCGTGTTCATTGCCGTTCTGGCCGGGTTATTTGTATTTCATTTGTTCGCATTGTCCGCGAAAGTGGAGGCCCATGCCCAGCGCGCTATCATTCTTTCGACCGTTGAAGTTAAATATGAGCCGGAGGAAGCGGCGACAACCCATTTTACAGCCTACGAAGGATGGAAAGTTCGCGTTCTCAAAGGAAGCGCCGGCTGGTCCAAGGTGGAGCGTCCTGATGGTTTGGAGGGATGGGTTCCATCAACCTCGCTTGAGGTTATGTAAATTTTCTCCCGTTGTCATGTCATGTTTGTAAACACTTCTAAATTATAACCTTCTGTATTGCGCTAAAACCTCTGTTTATTAACTTTTCATAGCATTTCAGCCTGTGTAAGTCTATACTTAGTAAAATTAATATTACTTATTAAGGCTTTACGTGTTGATGTTCAATCGAACCTTCCGCAAGATCGTTGCCGCATGGATTGTCGTTATTTTTTTTGTGACGACAACAATCCCTTCGTACGCCCAGAGTACAATCCCTAACCTTCCGGTTCCCGGCTCCCGGGTTGGATTAAGTTCCGAATTTACTCCCTTGCTTTTGAAAGGGGTCAAAATTGACCCGCTCAATCCGTTAACATTTGATTTTATTGTGGATACCGGAGATTTAAAACCCTCCGGCGAACTGCTGAAAACGGAATCCGAAAAGCTCATCAAATATTTTCTTGCCGCGTTAACCACCTCTGAAAAAGATCTTTGGGTCAACTTATCACCTTATGAGCAGAACCGTATTGTTCCGTCGGCGTTCGGACAGACCGACATGGGGCATGATCTTCTCGCCCAGGACTATCTTCTTAAACAGATCACCGCGTCATTAATTTATCCCGAAGACAGTTTCGGCCGGACATTCTGGAAAAAGGTTTACAGTGAAGCCAAAGCCAAATTCGGCACTACCGATATTTCAGTCGATGCGTTTAATAAAGTCTGGATCATTCCGGCCAAGGCAACGGTTTATGAACATGAAGGAAACGCATTTGTCATCAAAAGCAGATTAAAGGTTTTGCTCGAAGAAGATTATGTCGCCATGTCCCATGAAAACGGCACGGCGGGGATCGATCATCCAAAAGCCGGCATCGGTGGAAAGGAGACCGATAAAGTCGGTTCCCGGATTGTCCGCGAGATCGTGCTTCCCGCGCTTGAAAAAGAAGTCAATGAAGGTAAAAATTTCGCGCAGCTGAGGCAGATTTACACGGCCTTCATATTAGCCGCTTGGTACAAACAGGCCCTTAAGAAAAGCATCCTTTCTCGAAAATACGTCGATCAGAACAAGGTCTCCGGTATTGATGTCGATGACAAAGAGATCGTCCAAAAGATCTTCAACCAATACGTCTCTGCCTATAAAAAAGGCGTTTACAACTACATCAAAGAAGATGTCGATGAAGTGACGGGGCGGATCGTGCCGCGCAAGTATTTTGCCGGCGGGGTTTCCCTGGCGCTTGGGGCGAACGGTGCGGATATCGGCGGTCCCAACCCGGTTCCGGAACTTGAAGTTGTCCAGCAGGCGACAGGCGAGGATGTGGCCGCGCATGGTGATTTCGCCAGGATCACAACCCGCCTGGATAATACGAAACCCGCCGACAGCGCCGCCGTCCAGGATGTGACGGTGACAGGTGCTGTTGATGAGGAGAAACTTAAAGAAATTAAAAGAAATCCCCTCGCGGATGTTTATACCGATCCGTCGCAAAATTTTCAGGGGATAAGTCTTGAACACTTTATCGTTGCGCAGCGCCGGCTGGCCAACCGCGATCTGACGATTGAAGAATTGCAGAATCTTTTGCGGAAGCTGGAAATCATCGGGCTATCGGAAGCGGCCGATCCTTCATCAGCGGATGCGTATTATCAGAAAATCTATGAAACTTTGGCCCGCCAGGGGTATACCAAAGACGATGTTGATCTTATCAATACCTACTACGAAGACCCGCGGCTTAACGTCACCATTATCGATCAAAACGGCAATCCCAAAGGTCAGGGGATTCTGGAGGCCGTTTCCAACAGCGTCGATGCCCTGGGCGGAAATATCGGCCAATTCGGCAAAGGCGTTAAACAGATTGTCGACTGGCTTGAACCCAACGGACGTGACCGCATCGACGTGTTCACGCGCCAGGTGGATGCTTCACCGTACCAATTGACCATCATCAATGCCGCCAACGGCCAGTGGTACATTCAGGTCAGAGAAATTACGGCTGCTGATTTTAATCAGGCGGCCGGAGCTGGTGTTGCTCATGGAACTGTTGTTTCAATCACCGTCAACAAACCGGTTCCTTTAGACAGTTTTCAGATTAGGGGGCCGGCGGATAATTCGTTGCACGGCATCATGAACAATGTTCATCAGCGTTTTGCGTTTGTGCGCAGTATTAACATTGATACGTCAATCGAAGGGGAATCGCCGCGGCATGTCAACGGCTGGGAGACGCGCAAAGCGATCCTGCCTTTTGGCCAGGCCGTTCCGACAGACGAAGACAAAGGCGGCCGTAATATCCGGCTGGAACTTTCCGCCAAGAATATCAAAATCATCGACAACGGCCTGGGGATGGATGTTGCCCGGATCGCGCGGATGTTCGTTCCGGCCGGCGGTGACAAGCAGCCGGTGGGCATCAAGAAAGAAGAGGATGTAGTCGGAGAGCTGAACAGCCAGCTTGCGGTTATTCATGATCAACGCCAAGAATTTACGCGGGAAACTCCCGTGCTTGTATTTGCGCGTAATCAGGAAACCATCCTTAACCTGAAACTCGACGGTATCAATCGTGACGCTCTGGTCGATGGGCACCTGATGCTGGAACTCGGACGTCTGGTCCAGGTCCAGCAGGCCAGAGACAAAATCGTGTTCTCTCCGGAGTTTGATGCGAACGGCGTTCCGCTTATCCAGCGGGGAATACTTGAGGCTGTCGACCGCATCCTGACCGTCGATGATTCCCAATTAACATCATCCGTCAAATTAAAGTACATCAATACCATTGTCGCCGGTCTGGAAAAATTAATCGCCGGAAATCCCGGCAATGAAATTATTGTTAAGCGGATCAGGGATGGGATCAAGAACCGCTTGGCTCCGTTAATTCAGACGATGAGAGAGCGGAACACCGTCTTTCTGCCGCATGACGAAGGATTCGCGCAGCTTCAGATCCCGGACGGTAAGAGCGTTGTATACCTTAATCCTTATCTGTTTGACTGGAGCCGCGAACGTACACTTAAGTCTTTAGGAGGGCAGGTCGTTGATAAATCCGTCTTTAGATTCTTGCGCAATATCGATGGAGAAGAGCGGTCCTTAACTCTGATCGCCGTTCCTTTTAAAAATGAGTTCACAAAGGCCTTCAGTGAATTTAACGGGGAAACGTATCCTTTTAAAAGTCCGCTGACTTTGCCGATCATCAACGGCGACAGCTTTATTGTTGTGCCGCTTCAATTTGCCCAAAGATTTCTGGAATTGGCGGATTTGCGCCTCAAGGACCAGCTGAACGACGAGACGCTCAACCGCGAATTCCGCATCTTTGCGCAGCTGATCAAGAGTGCGGTCGATGACGAAACGATAACATCGTATGAAGTGAATGCTGTCCGCCATACGGTCGCATTGCCTGAGATCGACCGCAGCAGATTTAAGTTTTCCAAGGGGGAAATTGATTCTGATGCCGTGAACCGTTTTCTGACGAGGAATCCGCCTAATGTGACCGGTCAGGCAGAAGTATCTCAGGCCATGGCCGTTCCTTCGGATGCGTCTATGCAATATATGATTGATCAAAAAGGAAATATAATCGACATCCTAACCGGAACAATGATTGAAGAAGATATTTATGACGAATATGAGATGTTAAAACCATTGGGCGGTGATCTTTATTATTCTAAATCAGTCTTCAAACCCGGTCATAAATCCTGGACCAGTATAAAAAGAATCGTCGCCGG
>JAGNTT010000116.1 GCA_017987425.1 Candidatus Omnitrophota bacterium | reverse complement strand
GGAAATGCTTCCTGTCATGCGCGCCGCGGGATGCAGAATGCTCATGACCGGTTTTGAATTCGGGACTGATGAAAACCTGCGCGTCATACGTAAAGGCGGCGTCAGTGTTGATATGGCCCGCAGATATGCCTTCCGGGCGCATGAGCTCGGCTTCACCATTCACGGATGCTTCATGATCGGAGCTCCCGGTGAAACTAAAGACAGCGCGCATAAAACCATCGATTTTGCCAAATCACTTCCTTTGGATACAGTGCAGATCACCGGCGTCGCCGCTTATCCCGGCACAACACTCTACAAGTGGGCCAAACAGAATGATTATCTTTTGGCCAAAGACTGGAAAGACTGGCTTACTAAAGAAGGCGAACAGCGCACCCTGCTGAGCTATCCTCAGCTTTCTCATAAAGAAATCGACGAATTGATCGACGTCGGACTTAAAGAGTTCTATCTTCGTCCCAAGCAAATTTGGAGCATGTTTGTCTCGATTCGGACTGTCGGAGACCTTTTGCGCAAGGTTCACGGCTTTAAGGCATTCGTCCACTATTTCGCCCAGAAAATAACGCGCACGTTTAAAATAGCGGCTCCAGAAAAACCCAAATCGGTTTTTATTAACAGGGTTGCCGAACTTGAAAGAAAACAGGAACACAAAGAAGCGCTGGTTTCATCTCTGGTCAATTAATATTACTTGTGTTATATTTCACATTGTTTTATAGTTTATTCCTAATCTTTGAGGAGGATTTTCTATGGCCCACGTGGTAACAGAACCTTGCGTAAAATGCCGTTACACAGATTGCGTAACAGTCTGCCCCGTTGACTGTTTTCATGAAGATGCCGAAATGCTCGTGATTGATCCTGATGTCTGTATCGATTGCGGCGCATGCATTCCCGAATGCCCGGTCCAGGCGATCTACGCCGATGCCGATGTTCCCGACAAATGGAAAAACTATATACCGCTTAACAAAGAAAAAGCCGGCAGCCTTCCTGTTTTAACTGAAAAAAAGACACCTTTAAAGAAAGACTAACAGCGTTCTCGTAAACGCTTTTTAAGATTAATGCAATGGGGCACAGTTCGCTGTGCCCCTGATACTTTGGTGGCTTATGTGGTTCTTCATGATCACCTGCTATATCTTCACCCTTCTTTCGTTCGTCATGCTCCTCATTGTCTTTGCCCAGAGCCTGATTCCCTTTAAAGTTATTGCCGCGTCTCCGCTGTCTTTTTTAATTCTGACGAGCATCATTTACCTTTTTACGGAAACTTTGATCATGTTCTTTTTTGTCGGGACGGGTGTCAGCGTCAAAGAATACATGCTCGAGCAGAAAATTCACGGAGATTTTCACAAACGCTCGATTGCCATCAAGCGCCGCATTTATCCGCCTCAGTTACTCAACATGCTGATTCTGATGATCGCCTTTATTCTGTTCGGCGCCGCCGACACGTACAAAATATCCCCCTGGATTTATCGGGGAGTATTGCTGCTCGGAATTCTGCAGTACATCGATGCCAAAATCATTCAGAACGCCTGTTTCAGAGACAACACGCAGGTGATTCTGGATATGTCCGGTATCAAGAGGGCTTAATGTACTTCGCGGCCAAACTTTTGGAAGCAACGGGGCTGGGGCTTTTGGGTTACGCCTTTATCAAGACATTTCCGGAAAAGCTTAACTACAAAGTCCTCGGCGTTTCGGTCATTCTGTTCGCCTGCGGATGGATTATCGAGAAATACATTCTTAAACGCTGAGTCATTATGCGGACCATACTTAAATTCGATACAGGCGCCGACGGATTCAAAAAAATGATGATTGTCCTCGGCATCACCGCCGTAATCGTTCTGATTTTCGGCGTTTATTTTCTTAATCTTGTGCACAAAGAACTGGTGAATATCTCATGAACGAACCGCGATGGATGAAAAACTTTAAAGCCAAGTGGAACATCAAAAATAACAAAGATTTCTTTTTGATCATGCTTGCATTCTCGCTGGCAGGATTATCTATCCGTTTCATCCGTCCCATTGAGTTTCATATTCTTCACATGACGGACGCGCCGATCTGGCAAAAAATCCTCATCTACCCGTTTCTATTAGCCCCTACCTATTATTTGGGATTAATGCTTTTCGGGTTCTTATTAGGTCAATTTGACTTCAGCAAGAGATTTACGTGGAATTCTTTGACGCGTATCGGAAGGCTTGTTAAACGTCTGCGCTCAGGAAGAAACGCTCAAAGTACGTAAAGCATGAAGTAAATGATCACGCCCGTCACCGATACATACAGCCATACCGGCAAGAGCCATTTAGTAATCTTCACGTGAGCTTTGAAGTTTTGGTGCAGTGAATGCCAGAGGGCCATGATGCTGAACGGAACAATGAGCATGGCAAGAGGCGTGTGGGTTCCCAATATAATAAAATAAATCGTCCGCATCATCCCCTGCCCTTGATAATGGGTCAGCCCGCCAACGATAATCCTGTTAAGCACATAAAGAATTAAAAAAAGCGTCGAAGAAACCAATGCGGCAATCATGAATTTCTGATGACGCTGGCGGTCTTTTTGACGAATGGCAACCCACCCCAAACTTAAAAGAATAGTGGATATGCCGTTTAAGAAGGCATCTATAGTCGCAATGACGGATGGGGTATTATGCTCCACTCGATTTCCTTTTTAAAACCACTTATCTACGACAATTAAAACCAAAATCGCGGGAAGATATAAAACAGACGCCCGCAAAAGCTGATGCGCAACTTGATTGGATCCCAGCAGCTGAAACTTGCGGCTGACATGCAGGAAAGCAAAACCGGCCAATAACGCCCCCCAGAAATACGTCCATCCCGACATACCGATGAATGTCGGAAGAAGCGAGACCGGAATCAGAATCAATGAATAAATGAGCGTATGCTTAAACATTCTGCGGCCGTCGGCATCTTCGAAGGAAAGCATTTTGAATCCCGCTTTCTTATAATCATCCCGGAATATCCAGGCGATCGAATAAAAATGCGGATGCTGCCAGACAAACATGATTAAAAAGAGTACCCATGCCCCAAGTCCTACCTCGCCGGATGCCGCCGCCCACCCGCCGATCGGCGGAATGGCACCTGGAATGGCGCCGATGGTGGTGTTTAGCCAGCTGATCTTTTTCATGGGAGTGTACACGATAACGTATAAGAATGCCGTCAATATACTCAAGAAGGACGTCAGCAGATTGACCTCAATGCATAAAATCAGAACGCCGGTTAATGTAAGCAGTATGCCAAACAGCATGGCATGATCGGGCGAGATGACCCCGGTCGGAACAGGTCTGCGCTGGGTGCGTTTCATGAGCGCGTCGCTGTCACGTTCCAGATAATGATTAAGCGTTGCCGATCCTGCGCAAACCATGGCGGTTCCGATCATCGTAATGAAAAAAAGATACGGATTGTGAAAGCCTCCCCCGCCCAGATAATATCCGAGCGACGTCGTGACCAGTACGAGCGTCACAATGCGCGGCTTACAGAGTTCCATATATGAGTCTATGATCAGACGGTAATTGTTCATCGTTGGGACACCTTTTGACGATAAGCTTGCCAGCTTACGGGAGCACTTCGAAGAACCAGAAGAAAACTTAACGCAAGAACAACCGCGCCCGCAGCCACATGAAATGTCGTCGTGTAAATCTCTTTCATCGACATGACTGTCGCAATACCCAGACCGATCTGCGTCAGAATTGCGGCATTTAAAAGAAAAAGCGTTTTAAGGACAAAAGGTCTTTGCAGACAATTTTTATAAGCCAGCATATTTAAATATATAAGCTTCAAAAGAATAAGAAGCGCCCAAAAACGGTGCAAAATATGAATGTGCACCTGCCCCATTGTGACCAGCTCATGATCATGTTCGAAATTCCACGCGTTGATGCGGTTAAGCATGGCCTGATCAAATGTCGGAATCATGGTTCCACCCATTGTTGGGAAATCAGGAACGGCAAGGCCTGATTCAGTATGACGCAAGAGGTTGCCGATTATCAACTGAATAAAAACCATGCCCAGAAAGATTATGGCCATACGGATATATTTGCCGTCGATCCCTTTAAGGTCTTCAGACTTCCGGACCGTTCTTTCATTCGAAAGACCGTAGGCAATGAGAATCGTTACCAAAAAAAACGTCTGGGCCAGAACGCCGTGCATGGAAGATGTCCAGACCGGCAGGTGAAACTTGACCGTCATCCCTCCCAAAACACCCTGGGCAACAACCAAAACAAAAGCCAGTGCGCCTAGCTTTTTAAGCCATGCATCAACCTTTGAGCGCGAAAGCCATACAGCCAAAAACAAAGTCATCAAACCGATGATGGAGGCGACCAAGCGGTGCGTATGTTCATAACGGATACCTCCGACCATCTGGTCAAGCGGAAATGAAAACATAAAATAACCGTAGGTCGTCGGCCAGTCCGGGACTGACAAACCCGATTCTGCGCTCTTGACCAATCCGCCGAGAAAGATCAAAAACAGCGTCGAATAAGAAACGATCTTGCTGTATAGACGTAACCAAAGGAGATGTTGGGGACTGTCTGGGTCAGAGGGCATATCAAAACTCACTTATAGATTAATTCCAAAAACTATCGGCTCCGCCTTCCGAGGAAGATGCGCCGATGGTTTCCTGTTCGCTGACCCATTTGGCGTATTCTTCGGGGGAATGGATGTTCAAAAAGCCTTTCATGCGGTAGTGGCCGATACCGCAGAGCTGCGCGCAGGCAATTTCAAAATCTCCCGTCTTGATAGGCGTAAACCAGACAGGAATGCTCATCCCCGGAATCGCATCCTGCTTGACGCGCATGACCGGAAGAGCGAAACTGTGAATAACGTCCTTGGTCGACAAATGGACAACCACCGGACGTCCGATGGGCAAATGAAGCTGATTGATCGTGACAAAATCGTCGGCGGCGTTCGGGTCCGTTGAATCGATCCCGAGGGGATTATTTTGCGAATCCATCAATTTGGGACTGGTCTTGCCGAACATGCCGTCCTTACCCGGGTAATGAATATTCCAGGCGTATTGTTCGGCGACGATTCGAACTTCAATGGTATCGGTGCGGTTTGGAAAAGCATTAACGTGTTTGGCCCAGAACGGAATGGAAAATCCGACGAGCAGAACAGCCTCGATGATAACAACGGCTATCTCAAGTTTGGTCGACAGATGGCTTTTGACGCCGGTGTAATCGGCCTTGGGATGGACACGGCGGTTAAATCGGACCAGCGTGAATATAAAAAAAGCACCCCACCCGAGAAAAAGCACAAGCATCAAAATATGAACATAAATGATGATCGAATCTATTTCATACCCGTGAGCGGATGCATTGATCGGTAAACCCCACATGAACGGTAACTCCACCTTGTATGTTGAATGATTAATGGGCCGTCGGAAACTTTTTCATCCGGCGTCGGATATTTAGAAAAAACAGCGAAAACAATAAAAGCACTCCGCCGATAAACGCCATCAGAACCCAAACTCCCATCCCGATACTTTTAGTCAGGGGTGAATTCGGGTCGCCGAAGCACACGGCACATGCGTTCGACAAAGGCATTTCCTGAATAGCAAAAATAAAGAAAGTCAGAAGGAAAGTCTTCATGTAAGCTTTTTTGCCTTTCTGACAAAATGAATAGCATACAAGAAAAGTCCACCGGCAAGCGCTATGGACAAGACCCCTCCTGTTTGGTAGGCGGAATCGCCGCTGGTTTGGGCATATCTGAAAGCCCAAACGCCGAATACCACGCTGACTAAAATCGCGCAGGAAATCAAAATGATATGGAGAGCCTTAATGGACACTGCCTTCTTCTCCCTTATGTTCTTCGTGCACTTCCCCGTGCGAGTCCGCTGCCCCGGTTTGAGACAATTTTTCGTGCTGAATCTCTTTGGAAGTATCCACGGTTCCATTAATGTGATTGAGGGCATTGGCGATCGGTAAAAACAAAAGCCCCAAAACAAATATAATCGTAATAACCCAGGTGCCGCTGATATCGCGGCGGTTGGCCATCAGATGAAGGAAATAACCGACAGCGATGAACGCCTTGACGATTTCGATGAACAACTGAACCTTGTAAGGAAGTTTGGCCTGGTGAACAAAGACCGTGACCAAAATCAAGGCGGCTAAAAGCGGGAACACTTTTAAA
>JAGNTT010000115.1 GCA_017987425.1 Candidatus Omnitrophota bacterium | reverse complement strand
TTTTTAACCGTGCAGGAACATGCGGTACGCTGGATTGTCCGTTTCCTGTTCATAGGGATAACCCAAAGCCTTCATGCGCTCTTCGAAACGCTCCTTGTCGGCGGGCGGGACCTGCAAGCCTACTAATACCCGCCCGTAATCGGCGCCGTGATTCCTGTAATGAAACAATGTGATGTTCCATTGCGAACCGACGCCGTCCAAGAATCTCATAAGCGCGCCGGGGCGTTCCGGAAATTCGCAGCGGATGATGATTTCATGTTCCAGTTCCGATACCCGTCCGCCCACCATGTAACGGATGTGAAGCTTGGCTGTCTCATTATCGCTGATATCGAGCACTTCGTAGCCATTGCGGGTCAGCTCGGCGATGATCCGGGATTTTTCTTTCTTGGCGTCGACGAGTTTCAGACCGACAAACACATGCGCTTCCTGATCGAAGGCATAACGGTAATTGAATTCGGAGATATTGCGGCTGCCGAGCACCTGGATAAAGCGCCGGTAACTTCCGACTTCTTCTGGAATCGTTACACCTAGGAGGATTTCACGCGCCTCGCCTAATTCCGCGCGTTCCGCCACATGACGCAGGCGGTCAAAATTCATGTTCGCACCGCTGTTAATGGCGACCAATGCTCCGTTACTCTGCGGATTCTGCTCCACATATTTTTTAAGACCGGCCAAAGCAAGCGCGCCCGCCGGTTCGGCGATCACGCGGGTGTCTTCAAAGATATCTTTAACGGCGGCACAGATTTCATCGGTATCAACTGTCAGGATATCGTCGAGCAGATCTTTGCACAACCGGAATGTCTCTTCCCCGGCCTGCCGGACGGCCGCACCGTCGGCAAATAAACCGACATGTTCAAGAATGACACGCTCACCCGCTTTGATCGCCTCTTTCATGGAAGCCGCGTCCACGGGCTCAACGCCGATGACTTTTATTTCCGGCCTTAAAGATTTGATGTAGGACGCAACACCCGCGGCCAGACCGCCCCCGCCGATCGGAACAAACACAGCTTCCAGCAGGCCCGGGTGCTGCTGTAAAATTTCCGCGCCGATAGTCCCCTGTCCGGCGATCACATCAGGATCATCATACGGATGAATAAAGGTCAGCTTCTGCTCTTGCTCAAGTTTTTTCGCGTGCGCGTAAGCTTCGTCAAATGTATCGCCGAAGAGAACCACTTCACCGCCGAAATAGGAAACGGCTTCCACTTTAATGGAAGGCGTTGTCACCGGCATAACGATGATGGCCCTGATGCCTAATTTCTTCGCCGACAAAGCGACACCCTGGGCATGATTTCCCGCCGAGGCGCAGATAATGCCGGCTTTTTGCGCTTCCTGATCCAGCTGAACAATGCGGTTATACGCTCCGCGAATCTTGAATGAGAAAACCGGCTGCAGGTCCTCCCGTTTGAGCAGAACAGGACGCGCGAGCCGCAGGCCAAGACGCGGCATCGGATCAAGCGGTGTCTGCACGGCAACTTCGTAAACACGCGCTTCATGAATTTTACGGATATAGTCTGTCATTACAGCACACCTTATCTTTAAGTTAAACCTAACGCAATTCCAAATCCACAAGAACACCATCAACGGGTTTGGTGGAAACGCCCGCTTTGGCGTGATTGTTGAGCAAAAAAGAGAACATCGAGATAACGGTTATGTCTGGCCGCTCCCTGCTCCTTATCAGCGTTCCAGAAAAATGTTTCAAGGATCCGGATCGTTTCCGAATAATTCCAAGGATGAGGAAACGGCATAGACGGCCTTCCGGTGCTGAAATCAAATAGCTGCACCCGCGAAGGCTTGCTGTCGCCGTCGAAAGGATTGACGCCGGACAGTTGTTTGAACAATCGCTTAAATTGACCCATTAATCAAACACCTTCAAGACTGTTTTGGATTTTTTGACAATCCCCATGGTATCGCAAAGAAAAACCCTCCGCAACTTTAATAAGTCGCGGGCAAATAAAAAAACCCGGCTCTTATCGAACCGGGTTTCTATTCAGCAGCATAGCTGGTTTAATTCCGCCATTAATAACATGCCTCATGCTCATACCTAGCTGGCATGCGCATGCGAACGGAATATTCTTTGAAGCTCATCCGAGGATTCCTGCACGGCAAGAGTTGCCTTGTGAACAACACCGGCCAGACCGAAGAATTCGTGGGTCATCCCCTCATATCTTTTGGCGAAGACCGGTACACCCGCCTGGGACAGGCGTAACGCGTACGCTTCTCCTTCATCGCGCAAAGGATCGTATTCGGCGGTGATGACGATCGCCGGCGGAAGACCGCTTAAATCCTCGGCCAGAAGCGGCGAAGCATACGGCTCCAGCCCCTGACTGACATTTTTTAAATAATGTTTCCAAAACCACGGCATCATGGCCGCGTTGAGCGGTTTGGCGTCGGCATTTTCTTTATAAGATTCCGTATTCATGCGCGCATCCGTGACGGGATAAATAAGAAGTTGAGCCGATGGCATCTGTCCTCCTTCGTCACGGACTTTAAGACACGTAACTGCCGCCAAATTGCCGCCGGCAGACTCGCCTCCTACAGCGACATGGTCCGGATGGCCGTTGAGAAGTCCGGCGTTCTCAATGACCCATTGAGTCGCCGCGTAGGCATCTTCGACCGCCGCGGGATATTTGTGTTCCGGCGACTGACGGTAAGCCACCGAAACGACAATGCTCTCGCTCTTTTTGCAAAGCGCCCGGCACGACGGCTCATAGGTATCCAGATTGGCAATGACCCATCCCCCGCCGTGGAAATAGACAAGCACAGGAAAAGGACCGTCGCCGTAAGGAGTGTAAACGCGAAGCAAAATATCGCCTCCCGGTCCTGGGATAATTTGATGGGAAATATTGACCGGCTGCGGCATCGGTTTGATTAAAGCACTGGCGCGCAGCGCGGGATTCTCCGCCATCAATTCCTCCACGGCATTCTTCAGAGTCGGGAGATTTCTCGCATTCACGGGCGCCATCAATTCAATCGGCGGAGCGTCGAATTTGGCATACTGGTCGAAGATCACCTTAAGATCGGCATCAATTTTATTATTCATACAAACCTCCTGCTTGGACGGACATTAAAAAATATGGTCATTACCGTGATCTGATGGTTCTTTATACCAATTTCGACGTTAAAAGGATGTGAGTTATACGTTAAAAATTATTCATGCCGCAGAAACAAAAAAAAGACAGCCGAAACAGGCTGTCTTTTGATTGGCATGCGAATACTCGTTGAATGTTGTTATTTCTTAACGCATTGCTTAGATTTATTTCTCGATCGTGACGTTATCCACGGTCACGCTCTGGTTGAACGTCTTCCCAATACCCCACGGATTGGTGTTGGTCACCTGACGCGTGACGGTATTGCCGTCGCGGTCTAGAACCACATTCTGACCCCACGTGCGACCGTCCTGATCGGTCAAGGAACGGTCCGTGACGATCTTGCCGTCTTCCACGGTGCTTGTGCCGGTGAACGTCCCGCTTTTGCCCGTACTGGTGGAATAATCCCCGGTGACGTTGCGTGCGCCGTCCCCGTGAGTGATGTCTTTGTCAATCGTCAATGTTTTGCCGTCCTGGCCGGTGTAAACCGTGTCGACCGATCGGCTGCCGTCATCGTTCTTGGTGAAATCCCGATCAACGGTTGTGGTCTTTCCCTTGGGTCCGGTAATGGTACCGTTTTGACTGAAAGACCCGTCGTCATTCTTTTTCACTGTGCCGCCCCATGTCGCGGTCTTGTCGGTCGCTGTCTTAAGCGATCCGGAATATGAACCCGTGCCCGAAGATTTGTCCCAGGTACGGTGTTTTTCCAGACTGCCTTCGCCGCGCTTGTTCTGCCAGGTCGTCCTCTTGGTTGTACTTCCCTGACTTCTATTGACATTCTTCTGGAATGTCCCGCCGCCGGAACGGCCTTGATAACTTCCCGATGATTTTCTCTCCCGGGCGAAAGCGTCACTTGTCAGGACCATGTTCCCGCATATAAATGCAACAGCCACAACAACGTTTGAAATCCTCTTCATATCTTCTCCTTATGGATCGCGAAAGCTTTAAACCTTTTGTTATCTATTTTCCATATATTGAAACACACCGGATTGATAAAAGTTTCGATTTTTTTAAAATTTTTCGGTCGAGCTCCGGAGAAATCACCTTCGAAAATTGTTGTAAGACGCAACGTTAAAAGGAATAGAACTGCTATGTCGCCGGCTTAAGGTGGATGGAATCCCCATCGTTAGTAAAACAAAAACCCCCTGCCGTTTGGGCAGGGGGTTTGCGCTCAGCTTCTTTTAAAATTTACTTCTTATGCTTTGAAAAGCAGTCTCTGCAATAAACAGGACGATCTTCTCTCGGCTTGAAAGGAACTTCACATTCTTTTTTGCAGTCCGCGCAGACCGCTTTGTGCATTTCTTTCGGACCGCTATTGTATCCGCCGCCTTGATAACCCATTACATCTCCTTTGACCTTGGCACATCTCGTTGTTAGTTTACTAAGTGTAACATTTAATACTTACTTATGCGGGTTTTTATTTTTATGATGCTTTGCCCACCTTGAATTTCTTGCCTTTGATTTTTTTAACGCTCAGCTTCTGGATGGCTTGTTCTACTTTATCGCTGGCAATAGCCGCATAACTGTTGACCTCCAAGATATGAATCTTGCCGACTTCGGTCCCGATGAGTCCCGCTTCCTTGATTAACGCACCCAGGATATCGCCGGGACGGATATTGTCCTTTCGTCCGCCGCTGATATAAATCGTCGACATGGCGACCCGTTTGGGCCCCGTGATCTTTTGCTTCTTGATGTCTTTTAATTCCATCGTCGGGCATTCGGTTTTTAAATAATCCCCGATCGTTCTTAAAATCGAGCGTTCTTTGTGAGTGTATAAACTCAGCGCCAGACCTTCCTGACCGGCCCGTCCTGTACGTCCGATGCGGTGAATATAAAGTTCGTGATCTGAAGGCAGATCGTAATTGATGACAGCGCTGACGTCTTTGACATCCAGCCCGCGGGAGGCCAAATCGGTCGCAACCAGAATACGGCAGCTTTTATTATCGAACTTGATAAGGATCATTGTCCGGTCCTGCTGCTCCAAATCCGAATGCATCTGCATCGATTCTATTTTCTTCGTGCGCAGAAATCCCGACACCTGATTGCAGGCTTCTCTGCTATTACAGAAAATAATGCAGGTCTCGGGATGATAGGCCCCGAGCACGCGCAGCAGCGCGTCGTTCTTGTCTTCTTCGACCTTGATGAACAATTGTTTGATGGTGGTCGTCTGATGCTGTGAATCGATCGTCACCTGGGCGGCATCTTCCTGAATGCTGGCGCTTAATGTCTTGATGCCGTTTGGAAACGTCGCCGAGAAAAGCATGGTCTGACGCGAGGCGGGCGTATAGGCGGCGATGCGGTTGATCTCCTCAATGCTGCCCATTTCAAGCAGGCGGTCGGCTTCATCCAGCACCAGGACCTTAAGATGAGAAACAACGAGAACACCCGTCTCCAGCAATTTGGTGATGCGCCCCGTTGTCCCCACAATGATGTGGGCGCCCTGCTTCAAGGATTTCATTTTGTGCCGCTCCTCGGTGCCGCCCGACAAAGTAAGCACTTTAACATTATTTGTAAACCGAGCGAGCCGGCGGATTTCATTCGCCACCTGTTCAGCCAGTTCCCTCGTCGGGACAAGCACCAGGGCCTGGGGCATATGGTTGGTTAAATCCAGTTTGGTCAGAATTCCCAACGCGAATGCCGCCGTCTTCCCGCTGCCAGTGTTGGCCTGTCCGATAAAATCGCGGCTGCTTAAAATATAAGGCAGACCTTTTTCCTGGATGGGCGTCATTTCCAGATAATTCAGCGACTTCAAATTATCCAGCATAGCCTGGCTTAAACCCGTACTCTTAAAATCTTTGGATGCTTCAACCACATAATCCTTCTTTCTCTAAAAAACGTTTCAACGGCAAAAAGGATTGTACCACTTTCCGACGGATATCGGTTATAAACAAAAAATCCCCGCAGCTTATTGAGTTGCAGGGGTTACGAGGGTTATATGAACAGAACAGGCTCTCGACTCCGTCACCAGGAGCCGAGAGCCTTTCCAATACGCAGGCCTAACTGCTATTTTCCGGCGTGCAACCCTTCGAGACTAGGACCAATT
The DNA here is from genome assembly GCA_017987425.1 of Candidatus Omnitrophota bacterium. Lineage (GTDB taxonomy): Bacteria > Omnitrophota > Gorgyraeia > Zapsychrales > Fredricksoniimonadaceae > JAGNTT01. The sequence continues at coordinate 5 of JAGNTT010000115.1, read as the reverse complement.
GTTAC
>JAGNTT010000014.1 GCA_017987425.1 Candidatus Omnitrophota bacterium | reverse complement strand
GTCACGTCCAACGTCGAGGAAATGCGCAAGATCATCGCCGCCGCGCAAAACCGCCGCCGTACGAGCGGCCGCAAGACCATCCTATTTATCGACGAAATTCACCGTTTTAATAAAGCGCAGCAGGACGTCTTAATGCCCGACCTGGAAGACGGAAACATAATTCTGATCGGCGCCACGGTGTTTAATCCGTTTTTTGCACTCATAAGTCCGTTGTTGTCGCGGTCCATCATCATTGAACTTAAACCGCTGACGGCCCTCGATATTGAACAAATCCTCAAACGCGCATTAAACGACAGTGAACGCGGACTCGGAGCTTTTAATATTAAAGCCGACGAAGATGCGATTGCTTTTTTAGCCGAGGCGAGTAATGGTGATGGAAGAAAAGCGCTTAATGCTTTTGAGATCGGATGTTTGACGACTCCGAGGGATGAGTCTGGTGTTGTGCATTTTTCCATGGCGATCGCGACCGAATCCATTCAGAAAAAACAGGTGCAGTACGACAAAAACGGCGACGGTCACTACGATACAATTTCCGCGTTCATCAAATCCATGCGCGGTTCCGATCCGGATGCGACGCTGTATTGGCTGGCGAAAATGCTTTATGCGGGCGAGGACCCTCGTTTTATTTCGCGGCGTATCTGCATCTGTGCGTCTGAAGACGTAGGTAATGCCGATCCTCAGGCGCTGATCCTCGCGACCTCGGCCATGCAGACCGCGGAATTTGTCGGTATGCCCGAGGCCCGCATTGTTTTAGCCCAAGCTGCGGTCTATGTGGCCTGCGCGCCCAAATCCAATGCTTCCTACATGGGCATCGAAAAGGCCCTCAAAGATGTCCAGCAAAAACGGACCCAAAGCGTTCCCGAGCCACTCAAAGACGGTCATTACAAAGGTGCAGAGAAATTAGGCCGAGGCAAAGACTACAAATATGCCCATAATTATAAAGATCATTATGTGGAGCAGGAATATATGCCCGAAAACGTCAAGTATTACGAGCCCACCGGCATGGGATATGAAGCTAAGATTAAGCAGTATTTGGAACACCTTAGGGCTCTAAGTAGTAAAGAATAAAAAATTGTTAATTTTATTAAACGATGTTATGATGGGGGCGTTCATTGATGACCTACTCTATTACCGGTCAAAATGACAAATCTCCAAGCACTTATGAATGCTGGAAATTGGAGATTTGTCATTGGTAAAGGGAAGTTCATCACAGATGAACGGTTATTGACCATCTTCCAACCAAAGGTCAATACAGCAGTGTTTAATGAGGGTAAACAAAAACTTAGAGAGCGGTTCTTAGAATCGCTCAGGAAACAAAACGAGCAGGACAGGTTAATTAAAAGTCGGCTTATTCAACAGAAGCTCTTTAGCCGCCCTGAATTCGAGGCGGCTTCATTAATTTTATTCTATGCTTCTATTGACGGTGAAGTCGAAACCTTCCAAATGATCAAGCAAGCCACTCAACTCAATAAAAAGATTGCCTTACCCATGATAACCAGAGGCAGCAGAAATCTAATACCAACCCTAATCAAGGAAACAGACTCTTTGAACGAAGGTCCTTACGGCATCAAGCAGCCCGTCGGCTCAGCTGAGCATACGGTTGATGTGTCCAATCTGGACCTTGTGATCGTTCCCGGTCTTGCCTTTGACAAGCTCCATAATCGCTTGGGGCGCGGGGCTGGGTATTACGACCGCTTTCTTGCCGGCTTGCCGGAAGATACGCCTTCCTTAGGTTTGGCTTTCGATTTTCAGATAGTTGACCGCTTGCCCCATCTGGAAGACCACGACATGACCCTCACCGACGTTGTTGTCAATTAACCCTGTCCGATAAGTTTGGTCAAAAGCCGGAATGCCGGAGTGCATCATGAATTCGTTTGATGTCCGGACATCATTTCGGGTTGTGCCAATTAGAAGGGGGAATCCCGTATGCAACAAAACATCAATACGTTTTTAAGTATTCTCAACAGTCTTTCTCTGGTCATCGGAATTGCGCTGGGGTTTATGTTACGGCGTTTTTTGATGGACCGCAAAATGCGGGAAGTGCAAAAGGGCGTTAATGAAATCCGCGATCTGGCTATCCGTGAGGCCGAGACAATCAAAAAAGAAGCGGAATTAAGCGCCAAAGATCTTTTGATCAAGCTGCGGTATGATTTCGAAAAAGAAACCAAAGACCGACGTGATGAAATCAGCAATATCGAAAAAAGAATCGCCCAACGCGAAGAAAATCTGGATAAACGCGTTGATCTTCTGGAACGCAAAGAAAAGGACATCACCGTCCGCTTTGACACCATGAAAGAAAAAGAGACAGCGATCCAGACCAAAGACGAAGAATTGGCAAAATTAATTGTTGAGGAAAAGAACCGCCTTCACGCCATATCCGCCCTGTCTCCGGAAGAAGCCAGAAAAGTTCTTCTTGGCCGTTTGGACCAGGAACTTGTTAATGAAAAGGCCGCCCGCATCCGGCAGGTTGAACATGATATCCGGGAATCTGCCGAGAAAACCGCAAAGGAAACAATTTCCGTTGCGATCCAGCGGTGTGCCAGCGATCATACGGCTGAAACAACAATCAGCGTGGTCGCTCTTCCCAGTGACGACATGAAAGGCCGCATTATCGGACGCGAAGGCCGCAACATCCGCGCGCTTGAAACGGCAACGGGTGTGGACATCATCATCGATGACACGCCGGAAGCCGTCACGATTTCCGGTTTCGATATGGTTCGCCGTGAAACCGCGCGCATCGCGCTCGAGCATCTGATTGCCGACGGCCGCATCCATCCGGGCCGCATCGAAGAAGTCGTTGAAAAAGCCAAAGAAGAAATCGAGAAACGTATTAAGGAAGAAGGCGAACGCGCCGCATTTGAACTGGGCATCCACAACATGCATCCGGAGCTCTTAAAGCTGGTCGGACGTTTGCGTTACCGCACCAGTTTCGGTCAGAACGGTCTTCAGCACACGATTGAAGTTGCGCGTCTTATGGGTGTCATGGCGGATCAGCTTGGGCTGGATGCCAAGATCGCCAAGCGCGCCGGTTTGCTCCATGACATCGGAAAGGTCGTCAGCGCCGAGCAGGAAGAAGGCACGCACGCGATCATCGGCGGGAATCTCGCCCGCAAGTACGGCGAAGTCGAAGAGGTTGCCAATGCCGTTGAATCTCATCACGGCGAAGTGCAGTCTAATACCGTTTACGGAACACTGGTTTGCGCGGCGGATGCGATCAGCGCCTCCCGTCCCGGCGCCCGCGCCGAGACTCTCGAAACATACATCAAGCGTTTGGAAAATCTGGAAAAAATTTCCAATTCATTTAAAGGCGTTGAAAAAGCGTATGCTCTTCAAGCGGGACGAGAAGTACGCATCATGGTCCAGCCGGATAAGATCAATGACGATGAAGCGGTCGTTATGGCCCGCGAAATCCGTAAAAAGATCGAAGAAGAAATGGAATATCCCGGACATATCAAGGTTCTGGTGGTCCGTGAGACAAGGGCTGTGGAGTTTGCAAAGTAAGTTATACGTGGTACGTGATAAGTGGTACGAAGTCCAGATTTCGTATCACGTATAACGTACCACTTATCACGAATAATACGGTTTCTTATGAATATCTTATGCATCGGCGATGTCGTCGGCCGTCCTGGCCGCGAGTTTTTGGAAAAGGCTTTAAAACCGCTTAAGGAAGAACTGGACGTTGATATTACAGTCGTCAACGGCGAGAACGCTTCCGGCGGCGCCGGGATTATCCCGCGCGTGGCCGATCAGATTTTCGCTGCCGGCGCGGATGTGATCACGCTCGGCGATCACACGTGGGACAAGCGTGAGATCTACAATTACCTTCGAGAGGAGCCGCGGATCATTCGTCCGGCCAACTTTGCCGAAGACACTCCCGGACGCGGCTGGTGTGTCGTCAAATCCTCGCGCGGTGTCAAATTCGCCGTAATTAACCTTTTGGGCCGGGTTTTTATGCGTTATAATGTCGACTGTCCATTTAAGGCATTTGACCGCGCCGTTGCTGAAGTTAAGAAAGAAACGGCCACAATCATCGTCGATATGCACGCCGAAACGACAAGCGAGAAAGTCGCTTTCGGACGTTATGTCGACGGCCGCGTCTCTGTGGTGTTCGGCACGCATACGCATATACAGACCGCCGATGAAGAAGTTCTGGAAAAAGGAACCGCTTACATCACGGATTTAGGAATGAGCGGCCCGTACGATTCGGTGATCGGTCAGAATAAAGAAAATATAATTCAGCGCTTTTTGACGTCCATGCCCCAGAAATTCGAAGTAGCCAAGGAAAACGTTTATTTAAGCGGTATCATTGTCGACGTGGATGAAAAAACCGGCCGGGCGAAGTCGATAGCCCGCGTGCGCCGCGGGAAATAGCAACAAAGCACACCTTTATAGAGCCGGTTACGTTAATAACCTGTTTTGTGAATAAGGAGTGGCACATATGAGTTGGGACGGCCGTAACCGCCGGAAATTTCCGCGGGTACTTTTTCCATGCCTTATTAAGATACGGGGCGGCAAGGAAGGCAAAGACGCGATTCTCACTCATACAGAAAATTTAAGCACCGGCGGCGTGCGGGTCATACTTAAGAACGGTGTTGCCATGGGTTCGGTGATTGAAGTTGAAATCGATCTGATGGATATCGGCGAGCACTTGCATTGCAGGGGCATTGTAGTCTGGTCCGAACAGCGAAAGAGTTCGGAAGAGTTCAAGCCTGACTTTTATGATATCGGCATAGAGTTTGCGAGTGTTGATGACAGCAGCCAAAAAAGGCTGGAACAAATCATTAATCATCACATAAAACAAGGGAACCAACTATAACTCTATGAAGGACGACTGCAAGCGTAAGTATCCCCGAGTGAATTATCCATGCTCCATCACTGTATGGAGAGATGATGGTTCTTCGGAAGTGGTTATAGCCAACACGGCGAATATCAGCGGCGGAGGCATCTGCGTTTTTTTCAATGAAGCGCTGGCCGTGGAAACCCGGCTTGAGATTAAGATTGATAATTTTTTTGAAGGCAACCCGTTTAAATGCCGGGGTAAAGTGATCCGCTGCAAGGCGGATCCCGCGAATTCCACGGGCCGGCAGAAATTTTTTGAGCTCGGCATCGAATTTTTCGATATGGATGAAGCCCAGCGAAAGTATTTATTAGGTTTTGTGGACAGGTTATTGGAGTTGGAAGGTAAACGCAAAAGTTGATTACTTCCCTTCCGGCCAAGATGAACGCACGGCCATTGTAAAATCAAAGAAATAGGAATGAAATATGATTAGGGTACGTTTTGCCCCGAGTCCGACGGGGTTTTTGCATATCGGCGGCGCGCGCACGGCGCTTTTTAACTGGATGTATGCCCGCGCACAGGGCGGACAATTTATTTTGCGGATTGAAGATACTGATAAAGTGCGCTCGAAACAGGAATATCTTGACGAGATTCTGGACAGTATGAAATGGCTCGGCCTTAATTGGGACGAGTTTTATAAACAGAGCGACCGGTTCGATCTTTACCGCAAATACGCCAAGCAGCTTTTGGATGAAGGAAAGGCTTATGCAGACGGCGAGGCCGTTATTTTAAAAGTTCCCCAAAAGATCATTAAGATTTACGATATCATCCGTGACGAAATCACCATCGACAGCAGCGAAATCAAAGACCAGGTCTTGATGAAATCCGACGGATCTCCGACTTACAGTTTTGCCTGCGTGGTCGACGACTCTCTGATGGAAATCTCCTGCGTCATTCGCGGTGAGGATCACATTTCCAACACCCCTAAACAGATTTTGATTTATGAAGCTCTCGGGTTTAAGATCCCCAAGTTTGCCCATCTGCCTTTGATTCTCGATCCAGAAGGCGGACGCATGTCCAAGCGCGCTGGAGCTACAGCTGTCACCGAATACCGCGACATGGGATTTCTGCCGGAAGGGGTTGTCAATTATCTGATGCTTCTGGGGTGGTCACCTGGGAATAACCAGGAAGTCGTTCCGATGGAGGCGGCGCTTAAAAATTTTTCAATCAAAAAGATCAACAAAGCTGGCGCGGCGTTTTCCATGGATAAATTGACATGGATCAATACGCAACATATCAAGCAGTCCGAGACATCCAAACTCACTGAAATGCTCATTCCGGTGCTCAAAAAAGCCGGTTATGCTCCCGAGGCTTTTGATCGACAATGGCTCGAGAATGTTGTACACTTGTTCAAACCTAGGATGTCAACTTTGATTGATTTTCTGGATTGGGCGGCATTCGCGTTAAAAGATGATTTCACACTGGATGCCGAAGCTAAAGCGCAGCATCTTTCTCAAGACAAATCCAAGGAATTTAAACTTCTTGCCGAGCGTCTTTCATCGGTCAGCGATTTCAATATTAAGACGACGGAAGAAGCATTCCGCAGACTTGTTGAGGAATTGGGCATTAAGGCAGGGGATCTTGTTCATCCTGTACGTGTGGCATTGACCGGCAAGGCTGTCGGGCCGGGGCTTTTTGACACAATGGTGGTTTTGGGAAAAGATAAAACGGTCACCCGTTTGTCCCGAGCTTTTTGATTTATATAAAAGGAGCCCCATGGTTTCTAAAAAACACATGCTGTTGGCGACAGGATTTCTTGTGATGTTGATTGCCCAGGGTTGTGAAACGCCCAAGGCTGTGAGCCATTCCGCGGGCAGCGATACAACCACAGTTGTTGATAAAATTCAAAAGGCCGATCAATGGATCAGCGATAATCTTTGGTAAATTTTGTTTGCACTTTTTATTTGATGAGTTTAATATTGCCTTGCCCTGATTTTTGAAAAGATTTAATGTGTTCAGGAGGATGCAATTTTCCCATAAATACCGATGTAAATTGCCTTGAAATTGTTTTTCTAAAACCAGTGAAGAAAACAAGTGCTGTGGCAATGTTTTAATAGATGTACCGAGGTATATTGCCTTGTCGTCTAATGGTAGGACATGAGACTCTGGATCTCAGTATCTTGGTTCGAGTCCAAGCGAGGCAGCCAATTGTTACGCCATGAAAAACCCCCCTCCAGATGGATGGTGGTTTTTGCTTTCCGGAGAACAGTTGTAAAATACTTTTTTGAGTCATTTCTCTGGAAAAAATTTATGCTATTATAAAAACATTATTTCCAGTCGCTGTCCAATACAGCCCCGTAAACACTGTCTAACCAGCTTAAGTTATATGATTAATACCTTTAAAACGATCAGCTTTTCCCTGTTAAACAGCCTTGGAGCGGGTGCGCTGTCTCGGAAACTCAATAAAAATAAAGTTTTAATCGTTATGTATCACGGCGTCAGCAATTCGCCGGACCCGTTGGCTTGCTGGTGGCAGCTGCCCTATGAGAAATTCGAGTCGCAAATCAATTTTCTTAAGAAACATTACTCGATTATTTCTTTGCGCGAAGCGGTCCAAAAGTTAAAGCGAAATGAAAGATTGCCCGATAACGCCGCTGTGATTACTTTTGACGACGGATATCGTAACAACTACACCGTTGCCTATCCTCTTTTAAAAAAGCTGAATGTTCCTGCGACCATATTCCTGGCCACCAATTTTATAAGCAGGAAAGATTTTCTTTGGCATGATGAACTATATCTGATTTTAAGAGGAGCCAGGAAGTCGGCGCTTGATCTGACCAAATGCGGCTTAGGAATATTTGATTTATCGACACCGGAAAATAAACGGCAGGCCGTCGAACAGATCGGAAATTATTTGAAAACAATCGGCCTGGATGAAAAATATAAGGTTTTGGGACAAATCCGGACGGATTTGACGGAAGGCCCGTTGGAAGGGCTTAAAGATTCGGAAATGCTTTCATGGGAAGAAGTGGAGGCGATGGCCGGTGATGGCCTGATTGATTTTTCCGCCCATTCATGCAGCCATGAGATCCTGTCCCGCCTTAATACCCCAGCGCTGGAAGAGGAGATTGTTAATTCCTGCAAAAAAGTCCGTCGCGGAAATGAAGAAATCCTTTTTGCTTATACGAACGGACGGCCTCAGGATTTCGACCGCAGGGCCAAAGCTATTCTGAAGGATATCGATGCCCTGTGCGCGGTGACTACTATTTCGGGGTTGAATTCCCCCGGGCAGGACATGTATGAACTTAAACGTGTCTCTATCGGAGATGATTTGGACCCTGTCACTTTTGAGCTCCTGTGTGCCGGCTTTATAGATGCTTTTAAGAAACCTTTGGCGAACCCCATTCATTCCGTATCTTCCCAAAAGACCACAATTGTTTTGTTGACCGATTGTCTTGTTCATCTGGCCGGCGGGGCGGAGAAACAAATTTTTGAGCTCGTAAAAGGGCTTGATAAAAATAAATATAATGTGATCGTTGCGAGTCTGGAAAGTTACGGTCAGGCTCCGCGGGAAATGATTGAATCCGTGGGAGCCCGACTGGAGGCTTTTCGCGTGGTCCGCATTTACGGATTAAGCGGCATTTTTCAGGGGTTTAAATTTTTTCGTTTTTTACGCCAAAACAAAGTCGATATTCTTCAGACGTATCATTTTGGTTCAGATATCTGGGGCACATTTTGGGGAAGATTAGCTGGTGTTCCCGTCATTCTGTCCAACCGACGCGATATGGGATTCTGGCGTTCGTTTGGTCATGTCTGGACGTATCGGCTGATTAATCCCTGGGTTAAAAAAGTCATCGTCAATGCTTCGGCGATGCGCGATCATTTCGTTAAGAAGGAACATCTGCCTATCGATAAATTTGAAGTAATTCCTAACGGCGTTGAGCTTCCTGATTTGCAAAAGCTTCCGTCCAGGGAAGAGGTCCGCTCCAAGTTTGCTCTCGCCAAAGACGATCTGGTCCTGATGCATGTCGCCAATTTAAAGCCCGTTAAAGGACATCCGTATTTGTTAAGAGCGTTTAAAGAAGTTCTCGGCCGTCATCCCAGCGTAAAACTGTTTTTGATCGGCGAAGACGGAACAGCAGGGGCTGTTCAGGCGTTGGCCGCGGAATTGGGCATAACAAAGAACGTTCTTTTTGTAGGAAAGCATCCCGATGTGAAATCTTTACTTCCCGGCGCGGACATATGTCTTTTGCCTTCATTAAGCGAAGGCATGTCCAATTCCATTCTTGAATATATGGCTGCCGGGAAACCGGTTATTGCTACAAATGTGGGCGGTAATCCTGAACTTGTGGACAACGGTGTAAACGGGATTCTTGTAGAAAAGGAAGATGTAGCACAGTTAAGAGACGCAATTCTAAAACTAATCGACGACCACAAGTTGCGCCGGTTTATGGGTGACAGCGGTCTTGAAAAAGCCCGGAAGACATTTTCCATGAACACAATGATTGCCAATTACGAACGCCTTTATTCCTGGTTCAGTATTCTTTTTTGTCTCACCGTTTGCGTAAGCTGATCCTCAAAGTTTTTCCCTGCCTCCTTTTCCGGACAATTAACATAAATTAATTATTTTTACACCTTCCTTTCATGATCGTTTTGTTAAAAAGGATCAGAAGTATTTGATCCCAAAAGGCTGAAAGGAGCGCTGAATAGAAGGTTGTGCAGAGATTGCCGTCATTATTTTGATCGTGATCGGATTGTTGATCGCCCATGAAATGCTTAATATTCGAAGAAACTGCGACCGGGCGGTTGAATATTAAAACCAAAATAAAGGTTTTCCGTTAAAGGGCATGCCAAAAACTAGACTAATACTGATTAAGGGAGGTTCTCGTGAATAATATAACAAAACTTTTATTAACCGCCGTTGTTGTTATTTCGTTTTCCGGCTGTGCCACGGCAATGCTGGGAGGGAAATCCGGAACAAGGTTTGAAGCTTCTGTTCAGAAAGTTTACGATGCGTCGCTGGCTACGCTTGAAGCGGAAAACATGCCCGTTATCCGTAAAACGATTACGGCAAATAATGCGCAGATCGATTCGGAATATCCTAATGGCTCAGGTCTGCATATTTATATCCGGGAGACATCGCCTTCCTACACTCAAGCCAGCATCCGTGTGGGTTCAATGGGGGATGATTACAGAGCGTATGATCTTATGAAAAAAATTGAAGACCGCATTAAATAGCCGGGCAGACAAAATACTGTAAACGAGAAGACCTATTACAAATAAAAAATTGTAGTAGGTCTTTTTGTTGGATATAGTGAACTTATGGATTTAAAATTTATTTTTAGAGCGCTTCGGCACCGCAATTTCCGTCTCTTTTTCAGCGGGCAGAGCATTTCGCTTGTCGGAACCTGGATGCAGCAGCTTGCCGTCAGCTGGCTTGTCTATAAGATGACCAACTCCGCTTTTCTTTTGGGGCTCACCGGTTTCACCTCGCAGATCTCCACATTTTTCCTGGCCCCGATCGCCGGTGTTATTGTCGATCGGCAAAACCGCCACCGTTTAATTTTCATCACCCAAATCTCCGCTATGCTCCAGGCCAGTGTTCTGGCGTGGCTTGTTTTAAGCGGACAAATTGTGTTCTGGCATATTGTGGTGTTAAGTTTCGTTTCCGGTGTCATCAACGCCTTTGACATCCCCGCCCGGCAGGCGTTTACGATCGAGATGATCGACGATAAAGAAGATCTGAATAACGCGATCGCTTTAAATTCTTCGATGGTGAATATGGCAAGATTGGTCGGTCCGTCGATCGCCGGGTTTCTGATTGTTTTGCTGGGGGAGGGAGCTTGTTTTCTGTTAAACGCGGTCAGTTATCTGGCGGTCATGGCTTCTTTATGCGCGATGCGGATTACCCCGCGAAAACTGCCACCGGAAAATCTTGATATCACGGGCCAGTTGAAAGAAGGTTTCAATTATGTCCGCAATTCCATTCCCATCCGTATGCTTCTTTTATTGCTGGCCGTGGTCAGTCTGGTCAGCGGTTCTTATCAGGTTCTGCTTCCGGTTTTTGCAGGGGAGCTTTTCGCCGGCGGCGCCAAAGTTCTCGGATTTCTGATGGCAGGTACGGGGTTCGGGGCATTGACCGGCGCCATTTATCTGGCCAGCCGGAAAACAGTGGTGGGATTGGTAAGAATCAGCGGACTGATGTCCGGACTTTTCGGCTGCTGCGTCATCGCATTCGCATCGTCCAAATTATTTATTGTTTCCTTAACGTTGGCCTATGTCGCCGGTTTCGCGATCATGGTGCAGATGGCCGCCAGCAATACCATTTTGCAGGTCATCGTTCATGAAGACATGCGCGGACGGGTGATGAGTTTTTATACCATGGCTTTCATGGGGACCGCGCCACTTGGAAGTTTGCTCGGAGGAACTCTGGCCGGAAAAATTGGAGTACTCCATACGTTATTCTGGGGAGGTCTCTGCTGTATTGCGGGATCATTAATTTTTATGAGGTATTATCAGGTTTTGCGTCAGGCGATACGTCCGATTTACATACAAAAAGGTATCATTCCTCAGGTTGCCCAAGGCATCCAGTCCGCCGCCGTTATTGAAAACCTTCCCCGATAGGAATCTGCGTTTAATTTCTTTTCACACCTATAAACAATTTGACAATAGATTACTTTGATCATATTGTGGATACTAAAAATACCACATTAGTATTGTATGTATTTAATGGAGGGCGACGCAATGCCTCAAGATTTGACTCGTGAACGTATTCTCGATGCCGCCATGAGCCGCATGCTCAAGTTCGGCTACCGTAAAGTGACGATGGATGAAATCGCGCAAGACCTTACCATGAGCAAAAACACAATCTATAAACATTTTCAAAGCAAGGTCGAAATAGCCGAGGCACTTTTCGGACGTCTGCAGGGCGAAATCAACCACGAACTTTCTCTTATAGAGGAAACCAACAGCGACCCGGTTGAGATTATTTCCAAGAACATTTTCTTTTTGCAGCAGAGATTAACGCCGTGGTTTGAGCATTTTATCGGAGACATTAAAATGGAAGTGCCGGAACTATGGAATCGGTTTATTCAGTTTCGAAATGAAAAAATTTCCGAGATCAAGGCGCTTGTAGAAACGGGCATAAAGAAAGGGAAATTTCGAAAGGTAAATTCCGCTCTGGCTGTCCGAATGTATATGGGCGCGATCGACCACGTACTTAATCCCGAATTTCTGGAAAAGGAAAGAATTTCGTTTTCAGATGCTCTCGAGGGAGTGTTGGATATCTGGTCAGAAGGAATTGTCTTGGGGAGGGGATAATGAAAGCAAAAGTGACCATTATGTCTTTTGTGTTCGTTTTTCTTTCATCGGCTGCCGTTTTTGCCGACTTGACCGTTGCTGTTGCGGCCAACGTTCAGTACACGTTCGAAGAACTTAAGACGGCATTCGAGAAAAAAACGGGAATCAGTGTCAAGGCAGTCATCGGGTCATCCGGTAAGTTTACGGCCCAGATCGAAAACGGCGCGCCTTTCGATGTGTTCCTTTCCGCCGACATGGATTATCCCATAACGCTGTACAAAGAAGGCCTTACCGTCAATGCCCCGAAAATTTATGCTTACGGTGCCTTGGTTATCTGGACGATGACGGATGTCGACCTTTCCGGTGGGATCGAAGTTTTGGCCGACGCGAATGTCAAAAAGATAGCGATCGCATCTCCTAAGACTGCACCTTACGGACGCCAGGCGGTCAACGCGCTTAAACATTATGATCTCTACGCTCAAGTCGGTAAAAAACTTGTCTATGGCGAAAGCATCGCGCAGGCCAATCAGTTTATTACGACCAAGGCCGCCGATGTCGGTATCACCGCCAAGTCCGTCGTGCTCGCGCCCCAATTGAAAGACAAAGGTCAATGGATTGACGTTCCCAAAGAGTCCTATGAACCGATCGCCCAGGGCGTTGTTATTTTGAAACATGCCGAACGTGGTAAAATGGACGAAGCGAACAAGCTGGTTGATTTTATTTCTTCCGGCGAAGCCGGGGAAATTTTTAAGAAATACGGTTACGCCTTACCGTAAGAGAGGCCGGAATGAACAAGCTTAAAGGAAAGATCGTCGATATCCAATCATCGGACAATATTTCGATCGTCCATGTGGATGTCGACGGGGATATATTAAGTTCGATCGTACTCGAGGGGAAAAAAAGCCCTTCCAATTATAAGATCAATGACAGTGTGACACTTTTGTTCAAGGAAACAGAGGTGGGGCTTGCCAAGAATTTGACGGGAATGATCAGTCTGCGAAACCGGTTCAAAGCGACGATTAAAAAGATCGACAAAGGACCGGTCCTTGCCAAAATCACGCTGATTTACAGAGATCACATCATTGAATCCATCATTTCTTCCCAGTCGGCTGTCGGGATGAAACTCAAAGAGAAGGAAGAGGTGGAGTGGCTGGTTAAGACCAACGAAGTCACTTTGATGAGAAATCCCGCATGAGTTTTGATTTAACTCCGCTTATAGTCACGTTCAAACTGGCGCTTATTTCGACGATCATCCTCGTCCTCATTGGCATTCCTCTCGCCTATTGGGTTGCCTTTACAAAAAACAAATTAAAATATGTGGTCGAAACCCTGGTCAGTATGCCTCTGGTTCTTCCTCCGACCGTTTTGGGTTTTTATATTCTGCTGCTTTTCAGTCCGCATTCATTTCTTGGAAACTTTCTGGATAGCGTTTTTCAAATTAAAGTTGTGTTCACTTTTCTGGGGCTGGTCATCGGTTCTGTTTTGTTCAGCCTTCCGTTTATGGTCAATCCGATCAAGGCCGGCCTGCAGAGTTTTCCCGCATCGTTAATTGAGGCTTCGTATGCGCTGGGTAAATCCCGGCGGGAAACGTTATTCAGAGTGATTTTGCCTAACATCCGCCCGTCGATTATAACCGGCGTTGTCATGGCTTTTGCGCACACCGTCGGAGAATTTGGCGTTGTGCTGATGGTGGGCGGCAGCATTCCCGGCGAGACACGCACCGCTTCCATTGCGATTTTCAGTGAAGTTGAAGCGCTTAATTATGCGCACGCTCATTTTTATGCGGGTATTCTTGTTACGATCGCGTTTTTGATTTTGTTCGTTCTGAATATTTTAAACAGAAAAGCGTTAAGGGTGGTGTGATCCATGATCCGTGTGAAGGCAAAAAAATATCTTGCCAGCAGCAGCGGCCCCATCCGTCTCGGCGTCGATTTTGAAGTTTCAGATCAAGAATTCGTCACTCTCTTCGGCCCGTCTGGCGCGGGGAAGACGACCATCCTGCGGATGATCGCGGGCTTGACGGATCCCGATGAAGGCCTCATCGAGGTCAACGGCGAAGTCTGGTTCGACAGCCGCCGTCGTGTGAATAAGCCTGTTCAGCAGAGACAGATCAGTTTTGTCTTTCAGGACTACAATCTTTTTCCCAATATGACGGTCCGGGAAAATTTGCAGTATGCCCTTAAGGATAAAAGCGAAGAACGCCAAGTGGATGAATTTTTGGACATGGTACATCTGACGGAATTAAGCGGACGTAAACCCGCGACACTTTCCGGCGGACAGAAACAGCGCGTGGCGCTGATCCGCGCGCTGCTTCGAAAACCCAAAATATTTTTACTTGATGAGCCTCTGTCCGCTCTTCATCTGGAGTTGCGGCTCAAACTGCAGGATGAAATTTTTGCCCTCTATAACCGTTTTAAAATCCCGACGATTTTTGTCACGCACGATTTAAGCGAAATATTCAAGCTCGCGCACAAAATTATTGTCATAGAAGAGGGCCGTATTACCCGTTCGGGAAAACCCGGAGAGGTTTTCGGAGAAGATTCCTTGAGCGGCAAATTCAAATTTGTGGGGAACATTCTGGGGATTGAAAAAGAAGAATTTATGTGTATCGTCACCGTTCAGATTGGAAACAATCTCACCAAAGTCGTGGCCACCGAAGAGGAAGCCAAAGACTGGCGTCTAGGCGACAGGGTCCTGGTTGCGGCCAAGGCTTTTAATCCGATTATTCTTAAAATATGATGCGGACTTTTAATGTTTTTTATCTTTGCGGCTGTTCCATACTTCGAAAACGGCTGGAAGAATCGAAACGAATATGATGATCAGTACGACTTTAGAGAAGTTCTTCTCGACGATGGGAATCTTGCCGAAGAAATATCCCGCCAAAGTCAGGGTGAATACCCAGATCAAAGCCCCGATGACGTTATAGAAAATAAAGCGGCCGTAAGCCATGTTGCCCATACCGGCGACAAATGGTGCGAACGTACGAACGATCGGAACGAAACGGGCGAGTATGATGGTTTTCCCGCCGTATTTGTTAAAGAATTCCTGCGTTTTCTTTAGATGTTCCATGTTGAGGAATTTGACATTTTCATTACGGAATATTTTGGGCGCTAGGTATTTGCCTATTGAATAATTGACCGTGTCTCCGAGGATAGCCGCGACAGTCAGAATAAGAAGTGAAAAACCCAGATCAAGCGGGGCGTCT
This sequence comes from Candidatus Omnitrophota bacterium, assembly GCA_017987425.1. Taxonomy (GTDB): domain Bacteria; phylum Omnitrophota; class Gorgyraeia; order Zapsychrales; family Fredricksoniimonadaceae; genus JAGNTT01. The sequence goes on along the minus strand of JAGNTT010000014.1, from coordinate 7,991 downwards.
GCGCCAGCGGTAAGCGCTCCGATGACGAAAAGCAAAGAGTCTCCCGGCAAAAAAGGCGTGACCACCAGCCCTGTTTCGCAAAAGACAATCAGAAAAAGAATGGCGTAAGTCCATCCGCCGTATTGGACCACAAGGTTGTTAAGGTGATGGTCGATATGAACGATAAAGTCGATGATGTGGTGGATGAATTCCAAGGCGCCCTCGATGGTTGTTTGCGTTAATAAATTTGGTGATATCCTAACATCTTGCGGAAGATTTTCCATAAAAATAGTAACCATATTGTGTCCGAGGTCTCTTTTACAGCCTTGTGAGTAAACATGGCACAGGTAATAATGATTTTTAATGAAAGGGCGTTTTGTCGTGGTAATATAAAATCTTCTTAAACACTTTTTTCATGATTTTGAAACCATAATATGAATTTTTTGAGGATTTAAATGATTTCAGGTTTAGAGTGGTTGACCATAGGTGTCATGCTTTTTATCAATGCGATTTTTGCTGCTTATGAGATGGCTCTCGCTTCGATTTCACGGTCAAGGATCGCCGTTCTCGTCGGCCGTAAGGATAAAGGGGCGGAAGATGCCGCCTACATGAAAGACCGCATCGAGGCTAGTCTTGCGGTTGTCCAAGTGGGGATCACATTGGCGGGCGCGATCGCCGCGGCCACCGGCGGTTCCAGTGTCGCCGATAATCTTGAGCCATATCTCCAAGCCCAATTTGGTTTCGATGAAACGTTGGCCAAAGTCATAGCGTTGGTTATTCTGATTATACCCTTCAGCGCTCTCACGATTATTTTTGCCGAACTCATCCCTAAAATGGTTGCCTTGAATAACCGCGAGCGCATTTGTCTGAGTTTATCTCCGGCGATGCGTGCGATTTCCGTGGTCTTTTATCCGGTCATTACAGTGCTGGAGACGATTGTCAAAGGAACGCTCCATCTGGGCAAGAAAAGCGGATATGTTAAAGACGAGTCAAAAGACGACCCCGGTCTGCATGAATTAAACGCGGCCGTTTCCCTGGCGCGCGCTTCGCGCCTTATCGGGGCAAGGGAAGAAAAAATCGTTCTTTCAGCCGCCCAGCTTTCGGTTCGGCCCGTCAAATCGATCATGCTTCCCATCGCCGATGTTTCTATGATTCCTTTAAAAAGCACACTCTCGGAGGCTTTGATCCGCGCTCATCTGGACATGCATACCCGTTTTCCTGTGTGTGAACGCGAAGGCGATCCACAGAGCATCCAGGGATATCTGAATTTTAAAGACATCATGATGGCGCTTAAGCTGAATTCCCAGGACCCGACGGTCAAAGGAATCATCCGTCCCATCAAGACGGTCGAGGGCAATGTTCCCATCGCCCAGGTATTGGAAAAAATGATGCAGGAAAAGCTCCACATCGCCCTTGTCGGCGAAAAGGATCAGTCCATTATCGGTATGGTCACAATGGAAGACATCATCGAAGAATTGGTCGGTGAAATTGAAGATGAATTCGACCGCATGCCCACGTACATTCATCCATTTGCCGGAGGATGGATCGTTGGCGGAGGGGTTTCCATGCAGGTTTTAGCGCAAACGATTGGAATTACACCCATTTTAAAGCCTGCGACAGAGGGCCCGTTCCGTCTTGCGGACTGGTGCGCGCTCAAGCATCCGGATTCTTTGCGCGGCGGCGAGGTTTTGGAAGGCAACGGTTTTTATGTGACCGTGCGCAAATTGCGGCGCAAGAAGTTAAGCGAGGCAAGCATCAGCCTTCTCAAGCCCCAATGATGGTTGCTGGCTAATGTGATATGTTTCATAATGTTTGATTCCTGTGCGAACGGCTGATCCGTTCCTGATCGCTTGTTTAAAAGTTGTTAACTCAAATTGAATTATTATACTGCTGTGTTATAATCGGTTTGCGTTTTAGCAGTAAACAAATTTTCGTCCCCCTTTATATACCTACAGAAAGTCAGGTGCGTTTATGAAGCATAACGGTCTCTTCCGGATCATTACGGTGTTCCTTCTTGTTACTTTTATGCCGACGGTTTCTTTCGCCGTGCCGTTCGACAAAAAAGAGCGCGAAGATTTGCGCAAGCAGGAAATTGAAGAGATGCAAAAGGAATTTAGCTGGTGGCCGTCGGATGCCAAGCCGGCTCCTGTCAAAGACGAAGAACGCGGCGGTTACTGGTGGTGGCCCGAAGCTCCCGGCGAAGCCCGTCCGTGGGGAAACAGAGGTTACATATATCTCTACAAAATCATTTTTGATTATAAAGCCGAAGAACTACCTCCTCCTCAACCCAAAGAAATGCGTCCCTCTTTGCTGATCAAAAAAGTTTTAAGAAACGTGAAAGTTTATTTCGATTACAACAAGGCCGATATACGTGACGATGCTGCCAGAATTCTTGATAAAGCTGTCGGGACATTGAAGCGCAATCCCGATGCGAGTATTTTGATTACCGGTAACGCGGACGTGCGCGGCTCCGAAGACTATAATGAAAAATTGGGCCGCCGCCGTGGAGACGCGGTCAAGCAGTACATGCTCGATAATGGTATTGAGGAAGACCACATTAAAATCATCAGCCGCGGTAAGCTCGACGCGACCGCGCCCGTCACGGATCTTGTCGGTATGCAGAAAGACCGTAATGCTCAGTTTATGATCGCCGAAGTCGAGGAAGTCATGCTTCCTTATGAAGGTCCGCCTCAGGGCGTGGCGGATGTAAAATCGATCGAAGAAGGCAAATACGTCGTCGAGGAGCAGCAGAAAGTGGAATCCGAAGTCCAGGTTTCCACGCGCGATTACGTCATTCAGAAGAATGACAGCCTCTGGAAGATCGCTCAGAAAGAAATGGGCAATGGAAACCGATGGAAATACCTTTACGAATTGAATAAATCCGTAATCAAAGACCCCAACAAGTTAAAGGCTGGCGTTACGATCATCATTCCCGTCGAGTAATTTAATTCTTCAAAAGCCCCTGTGATTTCACAGGGGCTTTTTTTTATACGGGCCGGCGAGCGCTTGTCCAAATAAAATTCAGTAACTGTCTCGTTATTTGATTATGACGTGATATAATTTTTGTTGATGAATTCCTCACGAGAGAAAGCCCCGATGGGAAAAGCCAGGCGTATTTTTATCAGCATCGCAGGATTGGTCTCGCTTGTTTTTATCGGCTGGACGATTTCCGTCTGGATGCATCAGGATAAAATTCTGCAACAGATTATCGGGCGCCTGCAGGCTGACTCGCGCATCGCCGAGGTTCTGGTCACCGGTGTCAACTTCGATGAGAAATCTCAGCAGACATTTACGACCATAAAATTTCTGGAGTACAATTCTTCCGGAGTTCCCATCGAGCCCAAGTATTTCACTTTCTCGGGCAACATCATTCAGTTCCAGTCTCTTGTGATGCGCTTTGACGACGTCTATATTCGAAACGGCGACAAATTAAAAGGAAAAAGCGCATACTTGTTTTTGAAGGCATTCATGCTGGATGGAAAAAATACCCAGGAATTTGACATCACGACGGTCAATGAAATCCCCGCCGGCTATAAAGTAGCCGACCAAGCCGATTCCTATGAAGCTAAGCTGTGGAAGGATTTTTGGGGCTATGCGCTTAACCCAGACAAGTCTAAAGAATCCGGCATTAAAAACGCACAGATCGAAGCCCCCGGGACATTGTTTGTTCCCGGCAATCTCTATACCATCAAAATTGAACACGACGGCGGAATGCGCATCGACGTTTCCAAGTTATCACCGATACTTCAGGGCGAGACTATTCCAAAGCAAGAGGCGATGTAGTTAAAGTATTTGGATTCAGGATGATTCAATCCTGATAAAAGAAAATATTTTGCTCAAAATGTCGTCGAGATCGAAGCTTCTGCAATAATATTCATTTAAATTGTTGAATTTTTTTATAAAGCAATTAGTATTGATTTTACATCTATGAACATCTCATTCATTAACAAGATTGCGTTAGGTGTTCTTCTAGTTGCCACCTGCATCGCGGTGTTCTGGCGCTACGAAGTTACGGTCATCCAGCCCCGGCAAAATGTTGCCATGGCATCCTTCCATCAGGACCTTCGCGACAGAGAAAAATTAAAAGAAATCCTCGGCCGTTTTAAAGATCTTCGCGTCGGCGTTGAGCGGATCACATCCGAAGGCAAGTTAAATGAAGAAGTCGTTGTCGAATTGCAGAATTCGTTGAGTGCCATTTCTTCGTTGGACCCCCGATTACTGGGCCGCTCACAATCTAATATCAAGGCGGTTGAAGCGGACATAAACGAATTTCTTAAGATCACCAACCAGGTTTCGCTCTACGAAGCAAAGGTCAAGGAATTCACAGGCAAATTTGCAGTTCATTTTCAGGTTTTTGAAAATGACATCGAAAACTGGAAGAAGACAAGTGCCGGCACAATGATGGTCGGAGGCGAAGTATTAAATACGTTGCCGGTGTCTGATATAATCCAGAAAATTTCTACTCTCCAGAAAATTATTCCTGAGCTGAGCGCTTTTGAGAAGAAGCTTAAAGATTTGCAAACGGGTCTTGAGCAGTGGACCAAGGGAATCAATGCCGCAGCCGATCTTGAGACCAAACAGGCGGTCTTCGGCCAGGGACAATATCTTCTTAAAGCGTTCCCGTCGCTGTTTGCCACATTCAACGCCTATATGACCAAAACATTGGAAAAGGAATCGGCCAATGTTCGTCAGATCGGCATACAGATTATTGAATCCATCGAGGCGATTGAACAGCCTCTGCGGGAAGAATTCGGTTCTTTGAATAATGGAATCGAAACTCAAATCATTCAGGCGAGAACGAAAGAATATCAATACCGAGAACTCAAGCGCGCCGCAACTCTCTGCACATTTGTCGTTTTGATCTTTTTGTTTTTCGGCATGACCATTTACGCGTTCCGTTTTGAGCGCGGCCTTGCGTTTTTCAAAAAGCAGGCGGAGAAGGCATCTGACGATTCCAAGGAGATCACCGCATCCTTAAACGATCATGCCGGTTCAATGATCCGGAATTTTGAGCTGGCCCGTACGTACAAGGACGGATTGGAAGAAGTTGCCGAGAATTTCACCGATCGCCAGCTCAATCTTCAGCATATCGATCAGCTGGTGCGAGACACCGACCTCCTGATCAAGGAAAGCCGCGAAAACTTTCAGTCGATCAAGGAAGAATTTTACAATACCGAAAAAGTTTCACAGGAGATCGTTCAGTTGACCGGAGCCCTCAACGGAGTTGCCCAGCAGATGACTCTGATCGCTGAAAGGGCTACGCAGAATGTGGCCACTAATTCTCAGCAGGCGGAAGGCAAACAGAACACGATCGATGAATTGAAATACCTTTCAAGCCGTATCCGCTATGCCGTCGGCTCCACGCACAGTGCGTTGGAGACACGCAAAGATAAAATAGATGAAGCCAAAGAAAAGTTCGATCTGATCGAAAAGAATATGGATCAGATGACGGATAATACACGTGAGGCTTTAAAGGAAATTGCTTTAGCCCGTCTTGATCATTCGCAAGAGGCGAGCCGCATCAACGAAATTCTGGAAAGTGCAAAAGTGAAAAGTCATCAGATTGCCGACGAGATCAATGTTCTAAACCGGCAGATCCGTGACTTTTCCGTGTTAAGCAAACATTTGGATGCGCTGCATGAACTCGCGGTAAAGGCCTCGGCTCTCAACGCACAGTCCTTGATGGTTGATACCAAAGATTCCGAGGCCGCGCCTGTTTTGGAAACCAGCAGTCGCCGTATGAACGATTATATTCAGGAGTATTTCACAAAAGTTTTTGAAAGTGATGTCTTGAAACCGGCTGACAAAGATGTACCCGTTGACAGCGGCCTTTCGGAAGCATCTTCACAAAAACCCGCCTCGCGCATCGAACAAACAGTTAACAACTCGTAATACTTTCAAATCACCGATCTTTATTCATTGAATAGGACGTTAGTCTGCTAATAAGCAGAAACTTTCATTTATTTACATTTTCTGCTATTATAGGTTTCCTTTTGAGCTTAATAAAAGTTATTTATGGAGAGTTATATGAGAGTTTTCAATATTATTCTGATCATAGCCTTTTTAGCCAACACTACCTTACCCGCATATGCCGAGGGAATCCTTGATAAATCATTGATTTATACAGGCAATGATGCAAAACCGTTGAGAAGTCCTCAGGAAATCATCGCGGATTTTCAAGCCTCGGTTGATAAAATCCAGGAAGAACAGCAGGGGCTTTACAGTCAGATTGAGATCAAAAATAAAGAAAACACGCTCCTGTTACAAAAAATCAACGACCTTTCCGTTAAGCTTCTTCAGCTTGATTATGCTCTTGCCCAAAAAGATGATCCTTCGGAAGAATCCAATTCGCAAGTTGCGAAAAATTCCAAAGAAATGGCTGATCTTGTTGCCGAAAAAGACGCATTACAAAAGAAATACAACGAAGCCCTCGCTCAGAAAATTGCCCTGCAAAAAGAACTTTCGCTTTTGGCGAGCAACCGGGAATCCGTTGAGGAAAAAGTAGAAGCAAGTCTAGCGACGCTTAGAGAGGCATTAAGTTCATCCGAAAAACAGGTGGCAGAGCAAAAGACAGTCATCGCTACACTGAATAATGAAAAAGAGGATCTCGATCTTAAACGTCAAGCCATCGTTAGTGAAAAGATTGTCCTGCAGGAGCGAATTAAAAATTTAGAGACGCAGATTACGGAAGCAAAAAACAGCGCCGCTCAGACAACAACCGTCAAAGCACCACTGCAGCAAAGAATTCGTGAGTTAAGCGACCGCCTTGACCAAATGCAGGCTGATTTGCGCGCCAAGGATAATTTAATAGGGACGATCAAAAGCCGCGAGTCCAAATCGCAAAGCGAGCTTATTCGGCTTCAGAAAGAGCGGGACGGTTTAAAAGAGCAAATTCAGAAAATGTCCTCGACTTACAATACGGCTCAGGACGGCCGGTCGCAAAAAATCACGCGCATCGAATCGAAACTTGAAGAAAAAGAAGGCGAAGTCAGCCGCCTTTCTAAAGAGAATACTGAAATGAAGAGGAGTGTCGCTGTTCTTGAGACCGAAATGAAATCGCTCAAGAATGAGACGGTCCGTCTTAAAAAAGAATTAGATCAAAAGCAAACCTCGTATGACTCCAAATTAGAGAAGACAAAGACACCATTTGTTTTGCAAATCGAAGCTCTGCAGAAAACGCTGGATGATAAGAATTCCGATCTTGAGAAGAAAACAAAGGAAATCGATTCGGTAAAATCCAAAAGCGATGCGTTGACCAAACAGCTCGCAATCGTCGAGAAGGAACGTGATTCACTCAAGCGTACCGCGGCTGTTTCGGATAGAAATTCTAAAACTGCCTCCACCGGTGTTTCTGAATCTGAGAGATCCGTGCGCAAAGAAATACAGTCTCTCAAAGATCAGCTCGACAAACGTGATGAGGAGATCAAAACAAAATCCAGGATGATCAGCGAGCTTACTTCTCAAAAGAAAGCACTGGTCTCCGCCGCAGAAGAAGGACAGCGTGCGAAGTTATCCATGGAGAAAACATTACAGACATATAAAGACAAAGCCAAGAATATTGATAAACAATCCGTCGGCAAAGCCGATGAGTTGCGCAAAGAATATGAAAAGAAGACAGCTTCCCTTACAGCAGACCTCAAAGCGCGCGATGAAAAGCTCTCCCAAAAGGAAGTTGAAATCGTTAAGTTGACTGAGAAGCAAAAGGAAGTCTCTGCTCAATTGCAAAAAAGCGAACGGGAGAAAACAACTTTAGAGGAAACCGTTCAATCCTTGAAAGTACGACTGGAAGAAGCAAAGACGAACACAGTCTCTGATAACACGGCCGTGAACGAATCTTCCGACGAAGAAGTGGCTGCTCTTAAGAAGGATCTTAGTGACAAGATCGCCGAGATCGGCACACTTAAAGATAACGACGACAAGCTTACAGTCCAATTGAAAGATGCGACTGAAGAACGTCAAAAACTTGAAAAAGAAGCCGTGGAATTGAGAGCTAAGCTGGATGAACAGGATAC
>JAGNTT010000114.1 GCA_017987425.1 Candidatus Omnitrophota bacterium | reverse complement strand
GGGCAGCGGTCGAGGACTTTTCAAGGCAATCAGAAATAAGTCCGTACATCCGAAACTCGGCAAATGAAAAGACCAACGATCAGCTCCGGCGTCGTTCACAAAGTGCCCAAGGATCTTCAGGAGACTCTGCTGGGTGATCCTGCCGTATTGGAAACTTGGAATGGTCTTACGCCACTTGCCAGAAACGAATGGATCTGCTGGGTCACGATCGTCAAGACCGCCCAGACGCGGCAAGAACATCTTAAAAGACTGTGCCAAGATTTGCGCAAAGGAAAACGCCGGCCCTGCTGCTGGCCGGGTTGTCCACACCGCAGACCCAGCGCAAAGAAGTGGTTTAAATAAAAGATCAGCAAGTCCGCGGGCGCGGATTCGCATTGTAAAAGATCAACCGACGCGGATGTTGTTTGCAGTAAATAAAAAAAAAGAAGCAGGACGTGTTTACGGAATTCCGTTATCTTAGCGGTGGGGTATCAATGATTCTGCAGGGAATTATGTTCGAAGAAATTTAACGCATGGGTGATGTGAGAGCACAGACACATTTAATTTATTTTCTATTTTTTCATAAGACAAAATTTTTTAAAGGACATAGATGGGCATTGCCAAGCTTGCGTTTGAAAGTCAGAATGAGATGTTAAGGCTTAAGATCAGCGGCAACTGGCTGATCTCCTCTGGCATTTATTCCCAGCGGAATTTTGCAAAGACGGTCACGACCAACGCCCAGATCAGGGAAGTTGTCATCATCGTCGAAGAAGATACCCAGTGGGACAGCGGGCTTATTGCGTTCCTTCTTAAGTTCGTCCGCGAATGCGAAGTCAAGAAAATCCACGTCGAACGCCGAAACCTGCCTTCCAATATCCAGAAGATGTTGGACTTGGCGCTCAGGGTCCAGGAACGCAACATTGTCCGGGAAACGAAAAATCTGACCACGCTCGAGCAGATCGGCGAGCTGGCCTATAATTCTTCGCGCAGTTTTAAGATGTGGCTGGATTTTCTAGGAGAGATCGCCATTTTCTTCAAACGTTTTGTGACGGGAAAGGCGTATTTCCGCGGCCAAGAATTTTGTGGGATCATGCAGCGCTGCGGGGTGGAGTCGCTGCCGCTCGAGTCTTTGATCAGTATTCTGGTTGGTGTTATTCTCGCGTTCGTTGCTGTCATTCAGTTAAGAATGTTCGGCGCGGAGATTTTTGTCGCCGATATCGTGGGGATCTCCATGGTGCGCGTGCTTTCCGCGATCATGACGGGCATCCTCATGGCCGGGCGCATCGGGGCCGCATTCGCCGCCGAGCTCGGGCTCATGGAATCCAACGAAGAAATCGACGCCTTAAAAACCATCGGCGTTTCCCCTGTGGAATTTCTGGTGTTGCCGCGGGTTCTGGCGATGCTGCTCATGATGCCGGTTTTGACGGTTTACGCCGATCTTATGGGGGTTATCGGCGGGCTCGTTGGCAGTGTCGGCATGATGCACATAAATCCCATGGAATATTTGGAGCACACGCAGAATGCGGTTAAGATGTCCTATGTCTGGATCGGATTGGTGCACAGTGTTGTGTTCGCGGTCATAATCGCGGTGTCGGGCTGCCTGCGCGGGATGAATTGCGACCGCAGCGCGACCGGTGTGGGTGCCGCCGCGACTTCGGCCGTGGTCACGGCAATCACCGGCATTGTGATCGCGACCGCGATTATCACATTTATCTGTCAGGTCATCGGGATTTAAACTATGGTCAATTCAAATATACCGGCCGTCCGCGTCGAGAATTTAACCGTCGGTTACGGCGATCGGACGATTTTAAGAAACCTGAACTTTACCGTCAACCGCGGCGATATTTTTATTATCATGGGCCCCAGCGGCTGCGGCAAGAGCACGATTTTAAAAAGTCTGATCGGCCTTAATCCGCCATGGGCCGGAAGTGTATTCTTCGGCGAGAAAAATTTTTGGGAACAAGAGGAGAACGAGCGCCAGGCGATCATGCGAAAGACCGGGGTCCTTTATCAGAGCGGGGCGCTGTGGAGCTCTCTGACGCTTAAAGAAAATATCGCGCTTCCCCTGCAGCTTTATACGGATCTTCCGGCGGATAAAATCCAGTCGGAAGTGGATCTGCGTTTGTCCCTGGTGGGGTTGGACGGCTATGATGATTTCTACCCGTCGGAAATCAGCGGCGGCATGCGCAAGCGCGCCGGGCTGGCGCGAGCCATAGTACTTAATCCTGAGGTGATTTTTTTTGACGAGCCTTCCGCGGGGCTCGACCCCGTGAGCGCGCAGATGCTGGATGAACTCATGCTGCAGCTCAGGGACGCCATGGGGGCCACACTCGTTATAGTCACGCATGAGCTGGCCAGCATCTTTGCTGTGGGAAGCAATTCAATTTTTATCGACGCGGAAACCAAAACAATCTCAGCCTGGGGCAAACCGCAGGAGCTTTTGGCCACATCCAAAGACCCCAAAGTGATCCAGTTTCTGACTCGCGGAAAAAAACAAGGAGTGCCTGTATGAGTAAAAAAGTCAACAAGACGGCGATCGGGCTGTTTGTCCTCTGCGGTGTTTTCCTTTTGATCCTCGCGGTACTGATCTTCGGTTCAGGATCGCTCTTTCGCCACACGTATAAATATGTTTTGTTTTTTGACGGTTCGCTCAAAGGACTGTCCGTCGGGTCGCCGGTTACGTTCCGCGGCGTTAAAATCGGTTCGGTCAAGAAAATCGGACTGGTTTATAACGAGAATACCAAGGACATCGCGATCCCGGTCTCGATCGAGATCGAACAGCGCATCAAAGGAGCGCCGAGCCTGGGCGATCCGGACAATGATAAAAAAATGGTCGCCATGGGATTGCGCGCCCGCCTTGAGATCCTGAACCTTTTGGCCGGACAACTCATGATCTCTTTTGATTACTATCCTGATAAGGCGCCGGTTTATAGCGGGCTTAAAAATGAATATCCGGAGCTCCCGACGGTTCCGGTGTCGCAGGATTTCCTGCAGCTGATCAATGATGTTCCTGTTAAAGATATCACTATGAACCTGTCGGAAACGCTCAAAGGCATGAATAAATTAATGAATTCCGGTGATCTGGAATCCAGCGTTAAAGACTTGAACGAAACTCTTCGGGAAGTCAAAGGGGCCAGCCAATCGGTGCGTCTGCTGGCGGAATATCTCGAGCAGCACCCCGAGGCTTTTCTTAAAGGCAAACCCGGCAAGGGAGAATAAGATGAATCGCAAATTTATCGGTTTGTTGACCGTTGTATTGATTGTGACTGCCGGATGCGTTTCCGTTCCGGCAAGCCGCGAGCCGGTTTTTTACGGAATTGCCGCGCTTGAGGAGAATGAAGTTGTGCCCATTGCGTTAACCTCGGATTTTGCCGTTGCCGTGGGCGAGATCAAAATTCCTGGATATCTTAACCGTCCGCATATCGTCACGCAGGATGCAAGGCATCAGATGCATTTCGCCCAGTTTGACCGCTGGGCTGAACCTTTGGAAGAAGGCATCACGCGGGCCGTCAAAGCGAACCTTACACGGATCCTTCCGCGCGCGCAGGTGGTCAGTTACCCGGTCGATTTTCCGTCGGATACAGCCTTCAGGGTTGATATGGAGTTGACCCGGTTTGAACTTGATCTCTCGGGTGAATTATTCCTCGTTGTCCAATGGGCGGTGGTGGATGTGGGATATCCAAAGTACACGATTATCCAGCGGTCCGAATTCCGGATACCGGTGAAAAACGGTAATTACGCCGGCGCGGTTAACGCCGTCAGCGATGCGTGCGCTTCTTTAAGCAATCAGATCGCCAAAATCGTTTACCGGATGAGTGAAGTTCCACATACTTAAAAAGGGGCAAGGCATTATGTGTAGTGTCCCAGGATTCCCCAAGGAGATGAAATGCCGTATGTCCTCATCATTCACGAAGTGAATGCGTATGCCGCGTGGAAAGCCGTGTTTGACCAGGCGGCCGGGATCAGAAAAAACGCGGGGGAGATGAGTTATCAGTTATTGCGTTACGACAATGATCCTGATAATATCGTCCATTTCTCCGAATGGAACTCCCTCGATAATGCCCGCACATTCTTTGAGTCCGCGGAATTGGTCGAGATCAGAAAGCGGGCGGGGGTCAAGGCGCCCAATTTTATTTACTTGAATGAATTGGAGCGCGGAACGCTATAATCGTTTAAGGAATTGTCACGGGAACAAGGTCCGTGTTGATCGGGGCGGACGGATCCGTTCCTTTTGGTTGTATGTAAATTTGGCCATAAAACTGCCAAGAAAGAAAGGTCTTATGAAGAAAGATAACTCGGAAGTTTGGGAACGCGTAGAAGCACAGCTGGAGGCGTTGAACAGAAAGCTGGATATTCTGATCAAGCAGTCGTCGCAAAAGCCGGCCGAACGAAGTTCCTTTTCAGAAAGAAGTTCCTATTCGGACAGACGTCCAGAACGGGGTTCAGGCCGGGGCTTTGACGACAGACCGGGAAAAATGCAGTTCAAGGCGATCTGCGCCGAGTGCGGCCAAACCTGCGGCGTTCCCTTCAAGCCGAGCGGCGGACGCCCGGTGTACTGCAGCGAATGCTTTTCCAAACAGCAGGAGCAAGACGGCGAAGAACCCAGATCCCATAAACCCCGCCGGGAATTTCCAAAACCCGCCGGAGCCAAAAAGCCTTTTTTTAAGAAGAGATAACCGGCGCGAAACATAAAGCAAAAGAAGATGTGAGAATCGACGTTATTTATTGGGTCGATCGACAGCTATGCGCAATTTCAAATTGACCTTGGAGTACGAAGGCACGCATTTTTGCGGGTGGCAGTTTCAGCCGAAATTCCGCACGGTGCAGGGGCATCTGGAAGAAAAGCTCGGGCGTATATTTAAGAAAAAGATCCACTGCCACGCCTCGGGGCGCACCGACAGCGGAGTGCACGCTCTCGCCCAGGTGGCGCATTTTAAAGCGGATACCGTGATCGATCCGTCGCTCATTCACAAAGCCCTTAACGGTTTTCTCGACAGGGACCTTTCCGTCATCAATGTTGAGGAAGTGCCCGCTGATTTTCATTCCCAGCACAGCGTGAAGAGCAAAACGTACCGCTACACCATTCTGAACCGTCTTTATCCGTCGGCATTATGGCGGCACAGGGCGTATTTTTATCCGCAGAAACTCAATGTCGCGGCTATGCGCAAGGCGGCCAGATTCTTCAAGGGCAAACATGATTTCAAGACGTTCCAGGCGGCGTCCCGTCCTGTCCGGCCGGTCAATACGACGAAGACCGTCTCGCGCATCACGGTGACCGAAGACGGAGATTTCATTCACATCACGATCACGGCTGACGGATTTCTTCACAAAATGGTGCGCAACATCGTCGCTGTTCTTTTGGGTGTGGGAAACGGCAAGATCCCGGCCGGGAGCATTCCCGATATGATCAAAGCCCAGGACCGTAAACTTCTGCCCAAAGCCGCGCCGGGCCACGGGCTTTGTTTGATGAGTGTTAAATATTAAATATTGGATGAAAATGGTGATGTTTCTCAAGAGGTACAATCAGACAATTCGCGGAGCGTGAGGCAACTCAATCCATCCGCCACGCGCTCGATGCCATGCCTAAAACATTTGAACGATCACCGTCAAACAAGGCGTTGAGGAATATTGGGGAGGGCTTATGAAAGAATTCTTTGTCGGCTTGATCGTCATCGCCTTGATGCTGGTGATGACCATCGTCGGGGTTTTAATGATGCCGTTCATCGTGATCATGGGCTGGATCCTCAAATGGGTTGTCACGCTGCTTTTTATAGTTTTTACCGTCTGGCTCATAGGGGCCGTCGCGCTTAAAGCCATCGAGTATTCGAAAAAAGACCGGACTCAATAATTTCTGGAATCGGAATCGGGGGACGCACGACGTGACCCGAATTCCATAAGGATATTTAAAAGTTGATGCTAGTGAACACTACTGGGAAACTTCTAAATGGAACCAAAGCCCCCGCCGCTTGATGGAATTTTAATAGCGCGCGGTCTTGATAATAAGGACTTGATCAAAGCATCCACCGAGCAGCTGACGCTTAAACAGGTGAAGAAGGCCCGCGCCGGCCGCGCGATCACGGTCAACATTCAGAACAAGATCCTGCGGGCTTTGAACGCCTGCGGAGAAGTTCAGTATAAGATCCGGGAATTATTCAATTAACATCGGTTGTTCTATAA
>JAGNTT010000013.1 GCA_017987425.1 Candidatus Omnitrophota bacterium | reverse complement strand
GTGTAGGACGCCAGACGGAATTTAACGTTGGGTTTGCATTTGAGGGAATTGTTGACGCAGACGTAGCCGATTTTCATAGTTGACCATAAATAAAAAGTAGGGAGTATGCAGTAAGCAGTAGGCAGAAACCTTCTTCTGCTTACTCCTTACTGCCTACTTCCTACCCAAAGAACAATTCAAACAATTAGCTGCGATATTCCGCGAACAGATCGGTCGAGAGATATCTCTCACCCGTCGACGGGATGATGGCAACAATCAGCTTGCCCTTGTTTTCCGGACGCTGAGCCACTTTGAGGGCGGCCACAACCGCTGCGCCGGATGAGATCCCGCAAAGGATCCCTTCTTCCTTGATAAGGCGTTTGGCCATGGCGAACGCTTCTTCGCTGGCGACCTGAACAACTTCATCGATCAGCTTGGGGTCGACGATGCTCGGAATGAATCCCGCGCCGATGCCCTGGATCTTGTGCGGGCCGGGAGCGCCGCCGGAAAGAACGGGCGAAGTCGTCGGTTCAACCGCGATGGCCTTGAACGACGGCTTGCGCTGACCGATTACCTGCTTGACGCCGGTAATCGTTCCGCCGGTGCCGACGCCGGAGATCAGGAAATCGACTTTTCCGTCGGTATCGCGCCAAATTTCCTCTGCCGTTGTCTTGCGATGAACTTCCGGGTTAGCCAGATTGTCGAACTGCTGCGGCATAAAATACTTGTTCGGATCGGAATCATACATCTCTTTCGCCTTCTTGATGGCGCCCTTCATACCTTCGGAACCGGGCGTCAAAACAAGTTCAGCACCGAGCGCGCGCAAAAGAGCGCGGCGTTCCAAGCTCATCGTTTCCGGCATGGTCAATACCAGCTTATAACCCTTGACCGCGCAGACAAACGCGAGCGCGATACCTGTGTTGCCGGATGTCGGCTCGACGAGAATCGTGTCCTTGTTGATCTTCCCGGCTTTTTCAGCGGCCTGGATCATGGCGTTGCCGATACGGTCTTTGACGGAGCTGAGCGGATTGAAGAACTCCAGTTTGGCGACGACCGTGGCATGGCAGCCTTCGGTCACTTTGTTTAAGCGCACCAGCGGGGTGTTCCCGATTAATTCTGTGATATCGTTGGCGATTCTCATTTTACCTTCGGTTGCGGTGGACATTTTAACCTCCTTGGGATTAAAACCGTAGGGGCGGGATTACCCTGCCCCTACATTCATGATACAGAACGTTTTTCTTCGTAATGCTTCTTTAAATAGATCATCAAAATGGTGATAGCGGCAGGCGTCATGCCGGAAATGCGGTTAGCCTGGCCGAGCGTCGTCGGAGCGAAACGTTTTAACTTCTCACGGATTTCCTTCGAAAGGCTTGGGACGTTTTCATAATTCAAGTCCGCGGGCATTTTGATGTTATCGATGTGACGGAACTTCTCGACTTCCTTCAACTGACGCCCGATAAAACCCTCATACTTGATCTCATATTCCACCTGGCTGATGACCTGCGTTGGAAAATTCTTCAAATTCCCGTCGTACGGCGCGATCATGTCGTAGGTGACTTGCGGACGCTTCAACAAGTCATAAAGGGACATCTGCTGGCGGATGGGACTCGAATTCTTTTGCGTCAAAATCTCGTCGAGCTCCGTACCCGGGCCGATCTTGGTTGTGCGCAGATGTTCCACCTCGCGGCTGATGGCCTCATACTTGCGCTCAACCGTTTCATATTCGGCATCATTCAAAAGCCCGAGCGCGTGGCTGTATTTAGAGAGACGCGCATCAGCGTTGTCTTCACGAACGATCAAACGATATTCAACGCGCGATGTGAACATCCGGTACGGCTCTTCCGTTCCCTTAGTTGTGAGATCGTCAATCAGAACACCGATATAGGATTCGTGACGTCCGAGAACAAACGGTTCCAGATTTTTCACCTGCAGCGCGGCGTTGATGCCGGCCATCAATCCCTGCGCGCCCGCTTCTTCATATCCCGTCGTTCCGTTGATCTGTCCGGCGAGATAAAGTCCTCTCACCTTTTTGGTTTCCATTGTCGGGCGAAGTTCGGTTGCCGGAACAACACCGTGCTCGATGGAATAACCGGGACGGACAATGACCGCGTTTTCCAGACCGGCAATGGAACGGACCATCTGTTCCTGCACGTCAACGGGAAGACCCGTCGAGATTCCATTGGGATAATAGTCGTGCGTATCCAAACCTTCCGGTTCGAGGAACACGTGATGACGGTCCTTATCGCCGAACTTCTTTAATTTATCTTCGATGGACGGACAGTAACGCACACCGGTCGCTTTGATCTGTCCGGAATACATAGGCGACTGATGAAAATTGGCGCGTATGATGTCGTGCGTTTTCTCATTCGTATAAGTGATGTGGCAGGGAACTAATTTTTGTGTGGCGGGAATTTCCGGCGTGCGGAATGAGAACGGCACCGGCGGATTGTCGGAATCCTGGCGCTCGAGTTTGGAGAAATCGATCGTGCGGCCGTCGATGCGCGGCGGCGTTCCGGTCTTAAACATCAAAACTTCAAATCCCAGATGACGGATGCTGTCGGCCAAACTGTTGGAAGCGACTTCACCGATGCGTCCTCCCTGCGTAATAGAGGTCCCGATGTGGATGCGTCCGTTTAAAAATGTTCCGGTTGTGATGATAACCGTCGGGGCTTCGATCGTTTCGCCGCCGGCGGTCTTGATGCCGGTGACCTGACCGTGCGTTACCATCAGCTCGCGAACCTTGTCAGTCAGAACGGTCAGATTCTGCTGACGAGCGACGACGTCCTGCATGTAAAGTTTATAAAGTTTGCGGTCGGACTGGCAGCGGGAGGAACGGACGGCCTGACCTTTGGAGGCGTTCAACTGACGGAACTGAATTCCGGTGCGGTCGGCGGCAAGACCCATCTCTCCGCCCAAAGCGTCGATTTCTTTGACCAGTTGACCTTTGCCGACACCGCCGATGGCGGGATTGCAGCTCATCTGTCCGATGGTATCGAAAGAAAGTGTCACTATGAGTGTTTTAACACCCATGCGGCTGGCGGCAAGCGCGGCTTCAACACCAGCGTGCCCGGCACCAATGACGATGACATCAAAGTTTTTGCTGTTCATACATCCTGAAAGAGATTGAAATCCTTACTAGACTTGTAAACTTAACCCAAATAACGGTAATAAGATACAGCCGATTCAAAATATTGTCAACTGATTCTTCCGACGCGGGATGCCAGAAAAGCTTGGGGAGATTAATGGGAAGGCGCGGCGCAGGAATCGCGCACGATGAGTTCGGGAACCAGAAGTTTTTGGACCAGACCGGTGGTTTTTCCGGTGACGATATCATTGAGAATCTTGACTGAACTTTCCGCCATCTGAAAGAGCGGCTGTTTGACGGTGGTCAGCGCGATAGGACCGTAAATGCCGGCCGGGTTGTCATCGTAGCCGACAATTGAGATGTCCTCGGGAATGCGGATACCTTTTTCGAAGGCGACGGAAATGATTTCTAGGGCCATGTCATCGCTCGCGGCAAAGATCGCGGTCGGCGGTTCATCCAGAGCGAAGAAACGTTCGGCGGCCAGGCGCGCGCTGCGGCGGGAATAATCTCCCTTGTACACATATTCGGGATTAAAGGGAATGTCATATTTCTTCAGTGTCTTTTGATAACCCTCGAATCTCTCCGCGCCGGATTGCGTCTGAACGTTTCCTGTAACGGTTGCGATCCTTCGATGACCGAAGTTGATCAGATAATCAGTCGCGATCATACCGCCCTTGACGTTGTCGACGCCGATGTAATTGACCTCAAGGTCCTGCGCCACATTGTTGATGACCATGCAGGGAATTCCGTCGCTGACCGCTTCTTCCACCTGTTTGCGGTTTTCGATGATGTCGGCAAAAATAATGCCGCCCACGTTGTGCGTGCTGAGCGAATTAAATCCGTCGGTGATGTGGAAGATCAGATCGAGCCTCAATGTTTCGCACGCATGCCCGATGCCGCGGATGAGCTCGATCGCGTAAAAGGAATGGAAAATACCGGGATAACCCGGCATAACAAAACCGATGCCGGTACTCTGGCCGGTGGCAAGTCTTTGCGCCGTGACATTGGGTTTGAATTTGAGGAAGGAAATCGCTTCTTCGACGCGCGCGACGTTTTCTTTGCTCACCGTCGGAACTTTGTTGATCACACGCGAAACCGTGGTGATGGAGACTTTAGCGCGGCGGGCCACATCTTCTATACTGTTTCTTAATTTGTTCACTGCTGAAAAATTCTTGGCTGGTTAAAACGCTTAATTATCTGACGACGTCGCCGACCTGAAGCTGTGTGGTCTTTTTCTTGATGTCGGCCGCGGAAATATCGCGCCGCAGCTGGATTACTTCAAGGCGGGCAATTTCTTTGTTGCCTCGATAGGCGCGGAACGTGTCACCCATTTTGACGCCGTCCTTCTCCCCCACGTCGATGATGACAAAATTATTATCGCTGTTGATGCTGACGATGTTCGCATGACTCTTGGGCGTTTCCGCCGGAACCGGTGCAGCATTCTCGACGGGAGCCTCAGAGACCATGCCGTTGGAATTAACCACGATCGGGGCGAGCTCGACCGGCGCATCTCCTTTGGGCATCGATTCAACACGCTGGTCGATGTTCTGTTTGATCTTCCAGATGTCGTCGATACGGCTTTGGATGACGCTCTCGGACTCGATCAATTTTTTCTGAATCTGTTCTCTGTCGTCAGTCAAACGCGAAATGGTTTTCTCAAGTGAAAGTTTTGTGGAACTCAACATCTTCACCTGCGTCTGCAGCTTTGAATTTTCAACGGAAAGCTTGTCAGCGCGTTCGGCGGTAAATTTCTGATCGTTTTTGGCGCGGGCGAGCTCGATCGATAAATTGTCGGAAAGATCTTCGCCGTACTTGATTTTGCGGATGATCTCATCGCGTTCGCTTCTGAATTTGTCGATGACCAGCTGCATATCGGCAGACTGCTTTTTCAATTCGACGATCTGGATGGCACTTTCATCGAGGGCTTTTCTGGATTTTTCGATCTCGATCTCAAGAGCGGCTTTCTGTTTGAACACCTCGGCCCAGTGGGATTCCTCGGCCTGCTGCTTGGTTGAATCATCCTCGGCATCTTTCACGACGGAAGAGTCACCCGACGGGGCGGCAGCAGTCATGATCGTCTGCGCGTTCGAAACAGGAGCGGCGCTCTGTTCGGCGGGCCTGTCCTTGTAGACAACTTTCTCGACGACCTTCTCGGGTCTGGCCTGAAGTTCTTTCATCAGTCGGTCGCGTTCGGCACCGACTGTAGTAACGCGGCCTTTGAAATCATCACGCTCTTTGTTCAACTGTTCGACCTGAGTGTTTAACTGATCGTAACGGCTTTTGATCTCTTCGAACTGTGATTGAAATTTGGAACGGTCTCTGTCTTTGGCGGCGAGCTGGTCGGTGAGTGACTGGACTTGCTCTTTCAACTTCTGCGACTCGACCATCATCTGGCTCTGGCGGGATTCGTAGTCGGAGACCTCACGGCCGAGAGATTGGTTCTTCGTCTGGAGCTTTTGCTTCTCAAGCAAAGTCATCAAAGCGACTGCGATACTGACAACTAACAACAAAACAAGAATGAGGATGCTTTGCTTAACAGCTTTAGACATAATCTCTCCGATGAGGATTTGAATTAAACAGAATATAACAAAGTATTAAGTTCAATACAAGAAAAAAGCAGTATATTTTCGAGGTGATTTTACTATTTTTGAAAAAAAACGGATGGGAATGATTCCCGACGAGGAAAGGTAGTGTTAACAGCCAAAAAAGCGTATAAAAAGTCAGGTGTTTTAAAAATAAAAAAGGGCGCTAGCGTGCGCCCTCTCACATCAAATAATTTTAACCGAAAATTTATTTGTACTCGATCTCATCCAGGTAAAAAACACACGCTTCGGGGTTTACGTCCGTGTTCGAAACCCAGGCGAAGCCGCCGCTGATATACGACAAATCCTTGCCGCGCAAATCGATCGTGTATTCTTTCCATTCTTTGGTCAAAATCACCGGACCGATAAAGGCTGTGTCGGAATCCGGATAGTCCATGCCTCGGCCGACACCGCCTATCTTGAATTCTTCAATGCGTTCGCCGCCTTTTTCTCCGCGGGCCCAGAATGTAAGCTTTTGAGCGCCCGTCAGATTGTAACCTCCTTTACGGTCGCCCCAATTGTCCGCGGGATTAAGCCAATAAATGCCCGCCCAATTACGGCTTTTCCTGGAACAATCGATATCGTATATCACTTTCACGCATGTCTTGCCGGAAGAACATTTTTCGATCCAGGAATCACTCATGTAGAGGCATTCACCGGTGGGCATATACCCGGAGGGAGTAAATCTGTTGGGAAAGCCTTTATCTTTATAAACAACAAATGTTTTAAACTCTGCCGGAGGATTTTGGGACTGCGCCCCCACCTCTTCTTCGCGGGGCGATACCGTCGTTACCGTTTCACCTTCTTCGGCAGCGGTTTTTTCGGTAGCGGAAGTGGCGGCAACACCGTTATGCCCGGAGCATCCGGCAATCGTCAAAAGGACAATACATAGGATTATACGAATATTGCACGTCATAGCGATTGGAATCCTATCACCGTTTTAAACCTGTGTAAAGGTTATTATCCTCAGGCAATATGAAAAGCCCACGACGGATAAAACCGTCATGGGCTTTTCATAAACTGCAAGAATCAATTAGTTGGAGCTTTCCAGCAAAGCTACTTTTTCCTGGGCGGCTTCGGCAGGTTTCCAGAACCAGCCCTGGGGATCCCAGCACTGTGAATAGGAATACTTATCGATCAATTCCTTGTACGCGGCTTTGGCTTCCTCATTCTTGCCGGCGTTTCTGTAGGCTTCACCAAGAATGAAATATCCTGTTCCGACGTCATTTAAGGCCCAATAGGAGAAAATTTTATCCTTGGATTCCCACGGATATTCCGTCAAAGAAGCCTGCATTTCCTGGGCTTTTTTGGCGTAGAGTTCAATGGTTTTATTGACATAAGCGAGGACCTGATCAATATCATTGGCGGTTAAAGCGCCCCAGGCCTTGGTGATCATAGCGGATGAGGTGTAATCGCCGAAATCCAGTTCGACACCGGATTCGAGCATGGCCAATTTTTCCTTGGCGGCATCGGCGGGCTTCCAGAACCAGCCTTTAGGATCCCAAGTCTGACCGAAACCGTAGTTGTCAACGATGGACTTGTAGGCTTCCTTAGCTTCATCCTTCATATTGGCTTTGCGATACGCTTCACCCTGAATATAAAGAGATGTTGCCACATCATTGAGCGCCCACTTGGCATGAACTTCTTTAGGTTCACCGACCACAAACTCTTTTAAATCTTTTTGCATTGCGCGGGCCTGTTCGCCGTAAAGCTCGAGGCACTTATTGGTGTAAGCAAGTACCGCTTCGATGTCACCGGAACCTAAGGCTGACCATGCTTTACCGACGAGAGTAGCTGAACGAAAATCACCAAATTCATACGCACCGGCCGGCACGGGACTACAGAGCGCAATAACGCCCACCAGCATTAAACTGAGAGATAATACCAACTTCTTCATACATCCTCCTCAACATGATTTTTTGGGGTTTTTAAAACTGTAGATTTTTTGTGACGATTGACATTTTGTGACAAATGTTGAATAAGTATATACTATCTTTACAATAATTCCAAATATAATTTCTCGGCGAGCCGAAGGCAAAAACCTGGGGCAATTAAAATTACTTTTTCCACATTTCCTGGTACATGTAATAAGCTTTGCGCGGCTGACGCAGATACGGACTTGATTTGCCGTCACCCTGCGTGTTAAGCCCGAACCATTCTTCATAGTAATAACCGCCAGGGAAAGGACCGATGACATCGGATTTCTTGTCGTGTTTGGCGGGTTCATAATTTTTCCACCACTCATCGAGCCACTCGAAGGCAACTCCGCCCAGCGAATTTCCGACACCATCTTCGTAACCGGCCGAATTCTCTTCGATGTCGAGCCAGTTGCCGCGATGATACTGCGCTTGGGCATCTTCGCCTTCTTCGATCGTGGCATGAGGTGTGTACGCCGGAGCGCCGTATTCCGTGATGAAGCCCGGCTTGTCAGTGGCCGAAAGAACCTGATCCCAGAATGAACCGAAACCATAATCACCGCGGTACACGTTGCCGCCGTAGATGTCGACATCGGGCGCGTTCTTGGCAAAAATATCTAAGTAGAGAGTATCACCGTTACAGAGGGCGACAGGGTGATTCGGATCGATTTCCTTGATCATGAGCGCAACTTCATTGACAAACTTGTAATATGCTTCCGGTTTCTTATCGGCGTTAGAGGCGACACCGTAATTATTTTCATTTCCCAAAAGCCAAAAGAGCATGTAGGGCTCATCCTTATGTTCCATAACCATTTTGCGAACGGAATCCATCATGTTCTGACGATGCTGGGGATTTTCATAATCGGTTCCATCCGCCCAGGCCGCCCCGGAACCATGGGTATATTTTCCAAGGAAGTCGCCCAAAATCACTCTGATGCCATGCTTTTCATAAAGCTCTTTGAGAAGCTCTTTATTAGGCTCAAACGGCTGATGATAAATGCGCATTGTATTAACGCCCATGTCCTGCATCAGCTGAAAATCTCCGACGGTGGGCTCATCGGCATCCTGAACATTGTTCTTGTTGGCGTCGACCCAGGCTTCCGCGGGTCCGTCGATCTTACCGTTGGCGTTAAAGTCATCGGTCATCCAGTTAGAAATGGTGCCCTTGTCCGGACTTTGGCCGACTTTCGTCGGGGCATAAGTTATGCCGTGAATCAAGTATGGTTTGTCGTCGACAGTCATCTGCCAGTGGCCGTTGGTGTACTGAACAAGCTTGACCTTGCCATTACCGATAATTTTTTTGGTGCTTGTCAGATCCACCTTCTTGGCAGCCAATCCTATCTTGTCGTTGATGGCATCAACCTTCGATTTCTCCTCGAGTAAACCCGGGAATGTGACGACAATGTCGTTCTTGGTGTCATTGTCGAAAGCATTTTCGATGGCGATCTTCCCCCATTTAAAACGCATGTTCATTTCCGGATGTTCACGGACGATGTGCTTGATTTTCGCAACAGCAGCCTGCGCCGGATACCACGGGGTCTGCCAATACGTCCATGCCGTGGCGTTCGGATAATGCACGATGAGAGCGTGATAGGCCTTGACCGCCTGCTCATACATTTTGGCGCGCTCGAAAATCATACCGATGTAAAAAAGTCTGACGCCCCACGGTTCAGATGCCGTGGCCCACTTAAAAAAAGCGGCCTCAAGATCATCAGAGCGGACAAAATCCCAATGGTTGCCTTCGAGACGGCCTTCTTGCTTCGCTTTTTTATAAGCGGGATTTTTATAAACATCCGTCAGGTTGGGATAAATCCCTTCCCCGGCCGCGTCGGCAAGCGCCTTCACGTCTTTGATTTGATAATGATAATCCTTGGTGCCTACGTTTAAAAAATTTCCATACTTGGTGTAATCAAGAACCTTGTCCTTGCCCGGATTCGCAAGATTTGGCAGCGTTCGGTTGCTCATGCGTTTCTCTTTTAATTCTTCTTCATGCGCTGTCTTGCCCGACATCACATCGAGACTGGCCTGACTTTTCTCAGCGATGGACCAATAGCCTCCGCGGCTGGGATCCCATGCCTGAGCCCATTTATATTTTTGAATCGCTTCTTCAAAAAGCTTGGTAGCTTCTTCGTTCTTGCCCTGTTGCATCAAACCTTCGGCTTTGATGAAATAACACGTCGCCACGTCATTCATGACCTCATATTTCTCAATCGACTCACGCGGCGGGAAATTAGAAAGCTTCGCATGCATCTGGTCCGCCTCTTCGCCATAGAATTTCACGCTTTGGTCAAAAATGGCGTTGACGACATCCCAATTGCTTTTGCTCGAAGCCGCCCAGGCGTCGCGGACAAGATCTTTGACCGCAGGTTTGACAGATGTTTCAGTTGATTTTTCAGTTGAATCAGTTGAGACGGGAGACGGGGAATCGGCCGGGGGTTTTACTTCATTTTCTTCGGCAAAACTGAAAACAGGACACAATAAAAAGGAAATGGAAACATAAAGGGACGCAAAAAGCTTTAATAATGAGGAATCCTTGCTCATTAACCCACCACCGCTCCGGATGAAAGACCTTTGACAATGTGTTTTTGCATCAAAAGATAAATGACGATAATCGGCAGGGCCGTCATGGTAAGACCCGCCATGAGCACAGGATAGTCCGTCTGATACGTGCCGCGGAAAACTTCCAGTCCGCGCTGCAGAGGCATCAGCGATTTGTTCCCTAGTAATAATGTGGCCAAAATGTATTCGTTCCATACGTTTAGAGAGTTGTATATAACAATGACCGCCAGCGCCGGCCTTGCCAGCGGAAGCGCAACATGGCGCCAGATGCCGAGCTTGGAGCAGCCGTCGATACGGGCGGCATCCTCCAGATCGGAGGGCATTTTGTCAAAAAATGTTTTTAGAAGAAGAATGCTTAGAGATAAACCGACATTAATCATACAAAGTATATAACCTATACGCGTATTAACAAGGCCCAATTTTGTCATCATGACATAAAGCGGAACGAAACTTCCCGGCAGGGGGATCATCATGGCCGCGACGAAAAGGTTGAAGATTATATCCTTTCCGGGAAATTTGAGGCGGGAAAATGAATAAGCCGCCAGGGACGACACAACAACAATGCCGAACACAACGGACACCGTGTAAATCATACTATTAAGAAAATAGGTTGCGAAATTTCCTTTGGTCCAGGCGATGATATAGTTATTCCAATTAATGACTTCAGGAATCAAAGCTTTATCGACCAGAACCGTCGAATTGGTCATCAGGGAACAGCGCACCATCCAGAATAACGGAAAAAGACATGAGACCGCCACGATCAAAAGAAACGTGTGGATGAATATCCCTTTAAACAAACCAAGAACCTTATAATCTTTTCCGGAGGAAGCCATAATTTATGCCTGTTTCATTTTGTCGGATATTTTTTTGAGCATGAATGAACTGATCACAAGGATCAGACCGAACACAACCGCCTGCGCGCAGGCATAACCGAATTGCTTGTTGCCGTTCATGGAACCTAAAATTTCCGTGACCGGAACTTCCGTGTATCCCGCCAGCCCCTGATTGACCAGAGAAATGATCAGAACAAAAGCCTGCATCGAACCCAAGATCGTGAGGATAACAACGACCATGATGACGGGCATCATCATCGGAATGGTCACATTTTTAAATGTGCTCCATGTCCCTGCTCCGTCGACCTTCGCGGCTTCATAAAGTTGTTTGTCAATGGTTTGCAATCCCGCCAAAAGCATGATGAATCCCCATCCGAACCCTTTCCATGAATGGATTACGGCGATACAGGTGAGCACTGTGTTGGGATCGCTCAGCCAGCTGTGGATCAAATTCATGAGCCCCACCTTGGCCAACAGAAAATTGAGTACGCCGACATATTGCCCGTTTTGCATGTTGGGGTCTAGGATCCAGTTCCAGATATAACCGACAACCATTTCGGAAAGGACCGGAGGAATGAAAAATACGACGCGGTAAAAACGTTTCATGCGGATTTCACGGTCGCAGGCAAGCGCGAGCGTGAAGGCAAGCGCGTTTTGAAATGTCAAAGCGATAAGAGTTATGTAAGCGGCATGCCAGATGGACGTCCACCAGACGGTGTCCTGTCCGAGATCCATGAAATTGCGCAATCCGACAAAAATTTTAAACGGATCGACGCCGTTCCATTCTCTTAAAGAAAGGTTTATGAGTTCAAAGAAAGGATAGATATAAAAGATGGAAAAAATAAGGAGCGCGGGCAAAACAAAAAGGAAATTTTCGAGGTTTCCTTTAACGGCAAAAGCTGTCGATTTCTGCTTCATCATAACTGCTGAAGATTCCTTAAGAAGGATATTTATTTACGTTGCGCGCGCTTCATCTGCCTGACTTTGACTTCCTGAACTTTGACAGCCACTTCCTGGGGAGTCTTCTCACCGATGATGATCGCCTGCAGACCTTTGTCGAACGCTTCAATGACGAGCGGATCTTCGTTGTATTTCCAGATCGTCGGATGGGTTGTATTATCCATACCCTTGGCAAATTCAGCCAGGACAGATGGTATGGAAGCAAGCGCTTCTTTGTTCGCGGGTAAATTTTTAGTCTGAGTGGCTAAAAAAACCTGCTGGTCCTTGCCGGAGAGCCACTGCAAAAATTTGATCGCCAGATCTTTGTTGGTCGAACTGTTGTTTACCACGAACGACGATCCCGCCCCGCCCCATACTAGCATCGGCTTGCTCGAATCTGCCGCAGGAGGAAGCATGGCCCCGTATTCCAGTTCGGTGTTCATTTCATTATAGACGTTCACGCACCATGAACCGTTAAACGCGAAGGCCGCACGTTCAAGCGCGAAATCCTGTTCGGCGAATTTGTTTCCCTTGGTGACGATACCGTCGATGAACGCCCCCTTCTTGGTAAGTTTTTCAAATATCTGGAACACCTTGATCCAGTCGGGATCGGTGTAAGGAACTTTTCCCTGAAATGTATCCATCACCTTTTCTTCGCCCATGATATTGAAGGCGTAATTGGATGCAAAGGCATCCGCCAGCCACAGTTCGCCGAAACCGGAAACGAACGCCGGCACGCCTATACGTTTTAAAATTTCTATGTCGGCGATGAATTCATCGAAAGTCGCGGGAACATTATTAATCCCGGCCTTCTGCAAAAGTTTTTTGTTGTACAACATCTGAATGTTAGTGACGTCCAGAGGCACGCCGTAAATTCCGGGCGTTACACCGTCGACGTTGCCCTCATCAAACCGGTTGCTCGCGAGCGCCTTTTCGAACATGCTTTTCTCCCAGGCTCCGTCATTGGCCTGAAAAGCGGCAGTCAAATCGGCAACATAACCGGCTTTGATGAAAGAAGCGATGATGGATTTTTTATCGAGGATCCCGTAGATATCAGGCAGGACATGCGCCTGAGCGGCGGCAACAACTTTTTGGGAATAGGCATCGGACGGTGAAAATAATTCAAATTTTACTTTGACGCCGGTCTCTTGTTCATACTTGGCGGAAAGAGCATCGAGGGCATCCTGGCGGTCAGTCATCCAGTGCCAGACTTCGATCGTATTGGCCGGACGCGCAGACTGGGAACAACCGGCCATCCGAAAACATCCCAAAACAACAATTACAAAACTCAATATGATCAGCGCGCCCCGTTTATGCATGCTCACTCCTTAAATTGGCATTTCTCTAAGTCGAATTACGTAATTATTGATGAACATTACACGTTACATACCAAAAGAAATATGGCGATATTAACATACGGCACAAAACAGGTCAAGGCTTTTGTCACGGAAAAATGAAAACGGATGGAATTTTTAACGTTAAGGCTCTTGCGGGGAAAACTTAAAGATACGATGAAGCTTTAAAAGGTCAATCTTATGGAAATTCATGCCGATTTCCCACATCATGTCATGCGGCTTTGCCCATACCACATAACCGTTTAATGTGATCGGTCCCTGGCCGTCCGGCACTTCAACTTCCAAGGCAAGACTATCGTTTAAGAAAGCCCTGTCTTTGGACAAAAGACGGGCTCCTCCTGCGCAGACATCACGCAAAAAAACTTCAGTTCCATATTCATTACGGGAATCTTTAAATTTGGTGGGAAAACGGGCGCTGAACCGTTCAAACAACCGACGTTCTTCGAGAGCTTCAGCCATTCTAAACACCCTTATCGAAAGAGTTTAGAACTCAATCAGAATTTACCAACGATTTATCAACCCTTAGATGCTGATTCAGGCGGGTTTGTGAACCTGAAAGCACTTGTGAAAACGTCATGCCGATGCGGTATTGATCAGAATCCGACAATTTTCTGACCCATTTGACGACTCCCATGACAACCACGGGTTCACCATCAGGAGACAAGGCGATTTCGACAGCAATCTTCTGATTGATCGGCACGGCAGTATCAGAGACAAATCCGATTCCGTTACGGCTGATATCGACGGTACGGACATGGTCGAATGCAGACCCCTGCTTGCCATCTATAGGCACAGCGCAATTGTAACGCTTGGCTTTTCTCTGTTCTTTGGAAGAATTTTTCATAGGATTAATGGATGAAATCAATTTACAGTTCAATTCTAAGTGATAATTAAAATTATTCAATAGAAAAAAATTATTTTTCACATTGGTTAATTAAACAAAGAAGTTGAACTCAGAAATTAAGTAAATTTTCTACGATAAGTCGTTGAAGCCCCACGGGTGAAATGCTATACTACGCACGTTTTAAAAAACATATGGCCAATCCCAACATCAAACGCGAACAGTTGTCATTGACTCAATACGAAGAGCTCAAGGCCAAACAGGGCAAGAAAAAACCCGGCCCTGAATTTTCTAAGGCCGTCCTATTGCTCTTTTCTCTTCCGATGGTCATATTTATTGGAATTTTTCTGGGATATATTTTTTACATCCGCAGCATATCGGCTCATTAATCTCCCATGACATTCTCCGACATTACAGTCACTGACAAAATCATATTCTTCTCGGCAATCCTGCTTTTCTGGCTCGGATGGAGCAAAGGATTCCTCCAAACCATTCTGGGCCCGATCGCCTTAATTATCGGCACACTGCTGAGCTATTTTCATTATGTAATCTACCATAATATTGTTGTTGCTACCGCGATCGGCATTGTCGGCCCCATCATTCTCAGCATTGTCTTTTCGATGACCCTCGGAGTTCTGCTTATGGGCACGGGAGATAAAAAGAATTATTCAATGCTCAGCCGCCTGTGCGGGGCCGTGATCAATATGTGCTGGGGGGAATTCCTTATTGTCACCGCCATACTTCTTGTGATCCTTATTCCCTTAAAAATACCTGTTGTTCAAAGCGCTCAAGCCGACATCCTGCAATCCATCACCTATGTCGAAACCAAAAAGTTGCTCAGCCGGGTTTTCGAAGAACATAAAGAAACGATCAGCGCCTTCGATCCTTCCAAAATCACCGTTCTAACAGACCCTAAAGCCATTGAAAGAGTTGGAGAAACACCAGAATTTAAAGACCTCATGCAGGAACCCCTGGTCCAGGATCTTCTCAATGATCCCGACGCAAATAGGGCGATTGACCAAAAAAACATCGGTAAGCTCCTGCAGAACCCAAAATTCATCAAACTCACCCAAAACCCTGCCCTGCTGCAAAAGTTCATGTCTCTTTACGGCACTATCCTAAAATACGACCCATCCAAAACAAATACCAAAACCGATACCAAAACAAAGCCCAAATCCAAAGAAAAAGCTTCCGTAAAGCCTTCGGATTCTTAGAGATTCGGGGGGTTGTTTTATCGGGATTATGCTCTATACTTTAATTAGAGTCAAACCGTCTACACGACGGTTCCGCTAAGTTTTCAGAGCGGAAGGCAAACTTGGGGAAACCCAAGGACCCCAGCACCCCGACAGGTGCCGGGCCCTGAACCTAACGTTCAGGGGCAAAGTTTCAGGCCTAACCCCGAAAGGGCATGGTTGCTGAGCGCACCTCTGATGAACAACTGTGTGTTGTTCCCATCTGTCCAGACGTGCGCACCTTTGCCGTCTGGCTTTTTTATTTTCTTAGGAAAGAAGGATGAGCTTGCGCAAAAGTCTTTCAAACGAAGGGTTCACTCTGCCGGAGCTGATGATGTCGGCGATGATCACGGTCATTGCCTTCATGGGCATCCTCTACACGTACGCCCGCTATTTGGAATTAGACGAACTCTCCCGCAACACCGGCATCGCACTGCAGACCGTTCAGAATAAAATCGAAGCGATTAAAAATACCGATTTCGAAGATATCTACACCACGTTCAATAACCAGACCTTTACCACGACCGGAATTAACGGACGCGGCGTGACCACGATCGATAATTCTAACGATCACCTGATGCTAATTACAGTCACCTTTTGCTGGAGACAGTCCAACGGCCGCCGGATGGGCGAAGACACCAATCTCAACGGCGTTCTAAATTCAGGAGAAGACGCCAACAGCAACAGCCTTCTGGACTCACCGGTCCAGCTGATCGCCTACATCTATAATGAGGGCACCACATGACCTTGAAAAATCAAAACGGTGTTACCCTTGTGGAACTGATGGTCGTCATCGGCATCTGCGGATTTATGCTGACGAGCGTTTACACCACGTTCATCACCGGACAGGCAACGTGGTTCACCGCGGATTCCGCCATCGAGCTGAGAGACAATATCCGGACGAGCACGGAAAAAATCGGCCGCGAACTGCGCGAATCCGGTTTTAATTCGGCGGCTACCTCCCAGGTCACCTTAGTTGACGGAGGCGGGGCGAGCTCAACGGACCTTCTTCGCTTTTCCATGCCCGTCCTGTGCAACACCGGTACAGCCCTTCTGGATTCCAGCGGCAACGTCGCCAACTGGGGCGCTCCTCTGACATGGGGCTGCACAACATCCAGCTGTATGGACGAAAACGACTCCTGCGGTACACTCGAATACAAATATGTCCAATATGAAGTCACAGCAAGCAATCAATTGGTGCGCAAAGTCCTAAGCCCGGCTCTTGTCGTCGTACGTACGGACATCATCGCTTCCAATGTCACAAATATGCAAATAACCCAGAGCGCCGACCAGAACGTGATCACCATCCAGCTGACGGCACAGAAACTTTCTCCTATGCGCAAAGTGATCACACTCACAAAAAGTCTGGACGTCTATCTGAGGAATCGAGGGTAAAGGTATGAATATTCATAATCAAAAAGCTGCGGTCTTTGTTATCTCACTGATGGTCATGATGATCCTTCTTATCCTGAGCACCGTATTCATTTACCGGGCCGTCACGGAAAAAAACATGGCCGACCGTGAGCGTAAGCTTACGCAGGCTTTGTTCATCGGCGAAAGCGGCGCCAACGCCGGCCTCGAGCAGATCGATGTTCTGATCAATACCAACATGGACACGACGATCAAAGCCACCAACCCGAGTACCGTTTCCAGCAGGGCCAGCTCCTATGTGAGCAGCGGCGACGGCATCGGATTCCTCAATGAATTCGTCAAGGACGCGGGCGTCGCCCAGCTGACGGTCAGCGGCGGCAATGCCACATATACAAAATCGGCGACTTCTGCCGGCGGCGGGACTTACAATTATCTCATCACCATTTCGGAGAAAGCAAATCCTGTTGCCATCACATCCTCCATCTGGGATTTTGCGTACAACTACCGCATCAATGCGACCGGAACAAAAAATAACATCTCGCGCAATTTCAAATTAAACGGCGACTTTACCGTGCGCGTACAAAAAGACAACTTCGCCAAATATGCGCTTTTTACCAACTCCCAGACGCTTCCCAACGGGACAAACGTCTGGTTCACCAACAAGACCAACTTCGCCGGACCTCTGCATACCAACGGCCGGTACAATATTGCCTTTAATCCCAGCGCCGTTTTCGAAGGAGAGGTGTCACAGTCGGACACCTACACTCGTTTCTATAATAATAACAATAACGTGAATCTGGCCAATGATCACAACGGAACCATCGACGTGCCCACGTTCAATTCGTCATTTACCCGCAGCGTAACAGCCATCACACTTTCTTCTTCCGTGGCCCAGACGGACATGCAGAACCAGGCCAGCGGCAACACCACCATCAGCACCAACGGGGTTTATGTTCCTAACAGCTCCGGCGCTACGACTGGGGGAATTTATGTGCGAGGTGACGGTACCATTTCCATGACGGTCACAAGCGGCAAATCGGTCTATACGGTGACTCAGGGATCGACAACTAAAACGATCACGGTAGATAAAGTCGCGAACACGACCCTCGTACAGACCGGTGCGAGTTCCGTCACATACACCGGCCTTCCCAACGGCGTCGACAATCTGGGAACTCTCATCTATGTCCAGGGCAACATCACAAGTTTAGGCGGGACTGTTCAAGGAGACACGGCACTCACCATCTCCGCGAGCAGCGATGTGGTCATCCAGAATAATCTTGTTTATGAAAATTACACGGCAGCCGTAGGCTCACCAGGAGACGCCGGCTATGTGGCCCCGAACGCGGAAGGCACGGACAATCTTCTCGGGATCGTATCCTGGGGGGGGAACGTACGTGTCGGAAGTTCAGCGCCGAATAACGTCAATATTCACGCCAGTATTCTGGCCAGAAACGGTTATTTTCAGGTCGACAACTACGACTCAGGCTCGCCTCGCGGCACGGCCACGGTTTTGGGCGGGGTCATCTCCAATTATTACGGCGCTTTCGGCACATTCAACAGCTCGACGGGTGCCGCGGTCTCAGGGTACGGACGTAATTTCGTCTATGACGAACGTATGGAAGATCACGAAGCTCCTCCTTATTTCCCGTCCCTCAACACATTCACCTCTTTTACAAACGACGTTGCCGACAAAGTGGCCTGGCAAGAAGGGGCATAAAGATGCATATCAAACCGTCACTTCTCTGGACCATTGTCGCGACCATCGCACTTTTCTTCATGCTCAATCACTGGATGTCATGCGAGATCAAAATTCCCGCGCCTGCCAAACCGGCGGTCCAACAAACGCCGCCGGCCGAGGAGAAGACGGTCTTCGAACAGCCTCCGCAAACTGAGCCTTTTCCGGGCGTCCCTATCGACGAGAAGATCGTGCAGCCCGAAGTTGCGCCGGTTAAAAAAACCTTCCCTTCGCGACAAGAAGACGACGGTACTCACGAGCCGATTTACGAAGCGCCCGGCAACAGCACAGTCCTCGTTCAGTAATCCAGCATTGATACTTTTCCATCAGAAAACTATAAACTCTTGGCGGGAATTCCGAAATACTTCGTCACGCCTCGACGGGTGAGATAAAAAAGCAGACTTCCGTAAAACAGGATATTCAAAACGTAATGAACGATTAAGAATATTTTACTCATCCGAACAAATGACCATTCCCACAAACGGCGGGCTTCGAACATACCCTTGTATTGATCATCCAAAAGTTGATAGTGATTCATGTAGGCAGGTTGATTATATTTCCAGTAAAGAGTAGCCAGACAAAACAGCGCCAGAATAATGGCGACCTTTCGCCAGAACGGATTACCCCTGATCAGTCCCACCCCGATGTTGAGTTCCAGAATCCTCCAAAGCCATTCCAGCCAGTAACGGAGCTCGACCTGCCAGGGTGGCAAATAATTGTAGATCTCCCTGAGACCAGAGCTGAAGATGTATGTGAACATCTGGCAGACGGCGCCGATGATCAACAGCCAGCCGAAGATGAGGATACCCGCGGGCGGATTGGTTTTCTTTTCGTCGATGGTCATGTTATTAATTCCGGGAATCCGCATTTTGAAAATACTGCTTCACATGCGGACGATTTAAATAATACAACAGCCATCCGTAAAAAATAATATCGGTGGCGTAGTCTATAATTAAAGTAGGCACGGCAAGTTGTGCGAATGAGGCCCCACCAAACCCGCGGCTTGAAAACATTTCCGCATACTCGGCATCGAGTCTTTGACAATGAGCCAGGATCGCCGGGTAATAATGCTCCCAATAAAGCGTCGCGATGCTGAGGACGGCAACCGCGATTGCCATGCGTCGCCAAAATCGATACCTGAAAAAGAACCCCACTCCCAAAGTTACCGAGACAATAAGCTGGAGCCAGGAACACACGTACCGTATATTAAAGAGCCAGTCAGGCCAATCATACAACGCGCGGAAAGACGCATAATCCGAAGTCAGCAAGCCGATATCCCACAGCCCTCCGGAAATCAGAAGAACAGCGAAAATAGTGACACCCATCGGACGTTTATATGTTGCTGACATAGTTCAAAATTTCCGCCGGCTGTCATCAGTCTACTTGCCGATGCAAAACTGCGAGAAAATGCGGTCCAATAAATCCGCGTCGATATTACGTCCCGTAATACCATCGAGATGGTTGACCGCGTTTTTGATTTCTTCGGAAGCAAACTCAAGCGCGATTCCCTGATCGACGATCTCGATAGCGGCCGCCATGGACTGCCGGGCCGATTTAAGCGCGTTCACGTGACGCATGTTGCTCACCATCATCCCGTGCGCGCCGGATTCCCCTTCCTGCCAGACCGCGTCGACAATGGCGGATTCCAGAGCATCGATCGATTTCTTTTCGAAAGCCGATACCTTGACGATCCTCCGAAGACTCAGCGACTGCGGAAGCTCCGCTTCATGCATCGTGTGATCCAGATCGGACTTATTCAATACAACAAGGACATTGGCATCCTTGGTTTTATCAAGGAGAAACATATCCTCATCGGAAAGAGGGCGGCTGATATCCAAAACAAGAAGGACCAAATCGGCGCTCTCGATGCACAGATGACTGCGTTTGATCGCCTCTTCCTCAATAAGATCACGAGGTTCAAGGATCCCCGCCGTATCGACCAGTACAAACGGAATGCCCTTGATCTGCGCGGATTCTTCGAGGATGTCACGCGTGGTGCCGGCGATGTCGGTGACGATCGCGCGCTGCTGTTTTAAAAGAACGTTTAAAAGTGACGATTTGCCCACGTTCGGCTTGCCGCAGAGAACAACACGTATGCCTTCTCTGAGAATTCTTCCGTTGCGGCTGGACTGCAGAAGTTTCTCGACACGTTCATGCTCAACGCTGATGTTCTCGGCAACCTGCCTGCGTCCGGCGGCATCGATATCGTCTTCCGGAAAATTAACAATCGCTTCGATTTCTGTATAGACGTTCATCAGGCGTTCGCGGATACTTTCAAGCTCGACGGACAATTCACCTTTCAACTGATGTGTGCTGACGCGCAGAAAGGCATCAGTCTGGGCCGTGATCACATCGAGGACAGCTTCAGCCTCAACCAGATCGATACGGCCGTTTAAAAAAGCGCGTTTGGTAAATTCGCCCGGTTCAGCGATACGGGCCCCGAGATCGACAGACAAGGAAAGCACGGCTTTCAAAGGAACATGTCCGCCATGACAGCTGATCTCAACCACGTCTTCGGCGGTATAACTTTTAGGTGCGCGAAAGACCGTTACAAGAGCCTCATCAATCACTTCATCTTCTTCGAGGCGCTTGACCCAGCCGTAATGAGCTGTGAAACTTTTAAATTCCGACGGTGTTTTGCCGTTCTTGGCGGTGAACATCTGATCGGCGATTGCGACCGCGTGCCTGCCGCTCAAACGCACAATGCCTATCCCTCCCGCTCCGGCGGGTGTGGCAATCGCGACAATCGTGTCTTCCATTCCCTTAAATTGATACATGCTTCACCCGCGCGCGTGCCTCGGCCGCCAAAAAAACTGAACCGGCAGCGACGATGACACCGGACTTCCCCGCCGCCTTGTATGCCTCATCGACAGCCTCTTTCACATCAGCCACGCAACTCACACTTTTTTTCCCGAATAAGTTTCTAAAATTCATACGGCTGAAATCATACGCACGCGGATGGCGCGCTCTCGTTAAAATCACCGTCCGGGCAATACCGTTAAGTGTACGGCAGATCCCCTTAACATCCTTATCTTCGGAAACTCCGAGGATCAAAACAATTTTTCCACCCGGGAACATCCGTAGCAGCGCCTGCTTCAAAACATCGGCAGACTCGACATTGTGCGCGCAATCGACAATAAAGACCGGATTGCGTCCGATTGTCTCAAACCTTCCGGGCCAGCGCGCCTGCCGGATTCCCCGTGCCACAGCTTTGGCGTTAACTTCAAATCCAAAATCCGGCAATAATTCTATCACACCGATCGCGGCGGCGGCATTTTGCCTTTGATGCGTTCCCTCCAGCACAGCCTTCAAACCCTTGTAATTACGGCTCAGTGTGCGGACATCAAAAGACGAAACCTTTTCATGACAAACAACCGTATCCTTTCCGACGACGATTGGCCTGATGCCGAATTGACGGCACCGTTCGGCGATGACACCCATGGCTTCCGCTTTCTGGAAACCGATGACGACTTTGGACGAACGGTTTTTGATGATGGCGGCTTTTTCGGCCGCAATTTTCTTAAGCGTTTTACCCAGTAAGTACGTGTGATCCAGACTGACGGGCGTGATCACTGATACCATGGCATCGGTCGCGTTAGTCGCATCCAGCCGCCCTCCGAGTCCGGTCTCAAGGACTACGATATCTGTTTTCTTCATCAGGAAATAGCATAATGCGGCCGCCGTCAATACTTCAAAATAAGTCACATTGCCGAGCTTCGGATTGCACCGGCACCTCTCGAATATGGGCTTAAGCCTTGTGAGCAAACGTTTGAATTCTCCGTCGGAAATCGCGCCCTCGAAATCCATAGAGACATTCTTACTTTGCGGTTCAAGCAGACGGATGCGTTCATGAACGGAATTCAAATGCGGCGAGGTGTAAAGCCCGGTGCGGTAACCCGCGGCTCTGAGGATATATGCAATGAAGCTGCACGTCGAACCTTTGCCCTTGGTGCCCGCAACGTGGATGATCTTTAAATGATTCTGCGGATTGCCGAGCGCTTCCAGCAGAAAGCGCATTCTGTCCAGATTAAATGAACGTGAGGAAACTTTTTGAAGGTGAGATTCGAAATTGATGAAGGAGTTTAGGTATTCTTCGGGCTTCATAAAAACACATGAGCGCACACCCGGACAGATAGGTAACAGTCAGCTTCCAGAGCTTTTCGCTCTCCGCTTCGATTAGTGCTTAAAATGTCTTACGCCCGTCGTCACCATAATGAGCTTGCGGCGGTTGGCTTCCTTGATGACTTCTTCATCCATGATGGATCCGCCCGTCTGGATGATCGCCGAGATGCCCGCCTTGGCGGCGAACGTCACGGTATCGATCTTGGGCAGGAACGCATCCGAAACAAGAATGGAACCCTTGGCGGCCTTTCCCGCTTTACGGATCGCATGCATGGCGCTGTCGACACGGCTGGTCAATCCGCCGCCGATCCCGACGGTCTGACGACCCTTCACTAATATTATGGCGTTGGATGTGACATGCTTGACGATCTGCCAGCCGAAGAGCATGGAATCCAGTTGCGTCTTGGTCGGCTTCTTGACGGAGACGACTTTCAATTCTTCCGCTTTTAATTCTTTGGTATCGGAATCCTGAACGAGCAGTCCTCCGGCCACCTGTTTGAAGGCATACGGTTTCGATTTCAGGGATTTCAAATCAAGCTCGATGAGACGGAGATTTTTCTTCTCGGACAAAATCTTGACGGCGCTCTGGTCAAAACCCGGAGCAATCACGCATTCCATAAATCCGCTGGCGACGATCGCCTTGGCCGTCGCGGTATCCACAATGCGGTTAAAAGCGATGATGCCGCCGAACGCGGAAAGACCGTCGACGTCAAAAGCTGTCTTGTAGGCCTTGGCCAGATCTTTGTTCTGGGCAACACCCGTCGGATTATTATGTTTGAT